>CAZJRT010000023.1:0-13742 GCA_964548445.1 uncultured Pseudobdellovibrionaceae bacterium | reverse complement strand
CAATAGCAGATTCTTGCTTCTTTCTGGATTGCTCTTCTGCTTCAGCCGCTTCTTTTGGCTCTTCAAAGTTAATGAAGACCTGCAGTTGATCCTGCAGAATACGTGCTGCGTAGGCAACAGCATCCTCCGGAGAAATCACGCCATTGGTTTCAACTTGCAATGTCAGCTTGTCAAAGTCGGTGATCTGACCAACCCGGGTATCTTCAACTTCATAAGTAACCTTACGAACCGGAGAGAACACGCTATCGACAGGGATCAGACCAACAGGCGCTTCTTCCGGACGGTTTTGCGCCGCCGGACGATATCCCTTACCGGTGTTAACGGTCATTTCCATACTGAAGGTAGCTCCCTTATCGAGCGTACAAAGAACCAGATCCGGGTTCATAATCTCAATATCAGCACCTGCCTCGATCATTCCCGCAGTCACTTCACAAGGACCTTCGGCAGAAAGACGCATACGCTTGGGGCCTTCGGAGTGCATACGCACAGCGATAGCTTTGATGTTCAAGATAATATCGGTAACGTCTTCACGAACTCCTTCAATAGAAGAAAACTCGTGCAGAACACCATCAATCTGCACTGCCGTCACGGCTGCACCTTGCAGCGAAGAAAGCAGTACACGACGTAAAGCATTACCCAAAGTCAGACCAAAACCCCGCTCAAGAGGCTCGGCCACGACCACGCCCTGAGTTTTCGGATCAGTGCCATGCTTGATATCTATTTTGGAAGGTTTGATTAATTCCAGCCAGTTTTTCTGTATCAAGGCTATATCTCCTTTTTTATATAGGTCTTCCCGGAAATCGCCGGGATCGAATATTCCAATTAAACGCGGCGGCGTTTGCGCGGACGACATCCGTTGTGCGGTATCGGAGTTACGTCACGGATTCCGCGAATCTGAAAACCAATACCGGACAGCGCTCTCAGAGCCGACTCACGTCCTGAACCCGGTCCTTTAACATTAACGTCGAGTTCTTTCATGCCGTGTTCCTGTGCCTTACGACCTGCATCTTCGGCAGCGATCTGGGCCGCGAAAGGAGTCGACTTGCGAGAACCTTTAAAACCCATAGCCCCTGCAGATGACCAGGCAACCACATTGCCCTGGATATCGGAGATAGTAATCATGGTGTTGTTAAAGGTGGAATTAACATTGGCCACGCCCGTCGTAATATTCTTACGTTCTTTACGCTTGGTACGTGTGCCCTTTGCTGCTGTTTTTGCTTTAGCCATTTCCTATGCCCCCCTTACTTCTTTTTGCCAGCGATTGGTTTAGCCGGACCTTTACGGGTACGGGCATTGGTACGGGTATTCTGACCCCGAACCGGTAACCCCTTACGATGGCGCAGACCGCGATAGCAAGCCATGTCCATCAGGCGCTTGATATTTGTAGATACTTCCCTGCGGAGGTCACCTTCAATAGTATATTCGCCAGTTTCGATTTCCGAACGCACCATATTAAGAGTATCTTCGGGAAGATTACCCATACGCGTCTGTACGTCGATATCCAGTTTTTCACAAATTTTGAAAGCTGTTGTATGTCCGATGCCGTGAATATAAGTCAAGGCAATCGGTACCCGTTTTTTATCGGGAACGTTTACACCTGCAATACGTGCCAATTTGTTGCTCCTTTAACGTTGATTTCATGCCAAACCGTAAAATTCTTACAAGAATGCCGGTTTGTATACCAAACAAAAACGCCCTTGCTTGTGGGCGCACGAAAGTTAAACCAGACTCCGCCTGATTTAAGATGCGCGCATTATATGAACTGAATACAAAAGGTCAACTGTTTTATCAGTATATTGGCTGTTAATTTTAACCTTAAAACCGATCTTGCTACCCATCCTTCAGGCCGCCTTGCGGCCAGTTATTATTTCAGTAAGTTCATCCGTAACTTCATCCATGGGCTTCATACCGTCTACGCGCCGCAAGACGCCTTTTCCCTCATAAAAAGGAACAAGCGGTTTGGTCAGACTGTTATAGATGCTAAGACGGTGATAAAGCGTGCTCTCGGTATCATCAGCCCGCCTCGCGTCGCCACTGGCCTGTGCGCGGCTTTCAATGCGGCCTTGCAGAATCTTTTCATCAACATCCAGAAGAATTACGTGATCCAGCGATCGGCCCTGCTCCTGCATCATTGCGTCGAGAGCCATTGCCTGACTGATGTTACGGGGAAAGCCATCAAGGACAAAGCCAGCATGGCAAAGGTCAGGAGTCTTACACCCAGGACATTTACCATTACGGATACATCCTTTGATCAGGCTTATCATCAATTCGTCCGAAACCAGGTCACCCCGCTCCAGAGCTTCAGATATATCTTTTCCTACCGGCGAACCTTTTGCGACTTCTTCACGCAACATTTCGCCGGTAGACATATGTTTAAGGCCAGTAATGTTGGCAACACGGATAGCCTGTGTTCCCTTCCCTGCTCCTGGTGCTCCGAGCAGGACTATTAATTTCATCGTACTCTCCCTCTTAGTCTCGTCTTCTTAATCAACCCTTCATACTGATGAGCAATCAGATGAGAGTGGATCTGGGCAACAGTATCCATGGTTACAGAAACCACGATCAGAAGACTTGTACCGCCAAAATAGAATGGCAGACTGTAACCTCTGATAAGCGCCTCTGGCAACAAGCAGATAAAAACCAGATACAAAGCGCCTATAAAGGTGAGACGTGTAAGGACATAATCAAGGTAATCCGCAGTATTTTTTCCTGGCCTTATGCCCGGGACAAAGCCTCCATGCTTGCGAAGCATCTCTGCATTCTCCTGCGGATTGAACACGATCGCCGTATAGAAGAAGGCGAAGAAAATAATCAGTGAACCATAAAGCAACATCCGGACTGGCGAACCGGGAGCCAGCCACATTTGCAGGTCGTCTATAATTCCGCCGCCCTGCATGCCGCTAAACCCGATAACCGATACTGGCAACATCAACAAAGATGATGCGAAAATGGGAGGAATAACCCCGGAGGTGTTTAGACGCAGCGGAATATGATTTTGCTCTCCGCCGTACATGCGGTTACCTACCTGGCGCTTGGGATATTGCACTATAACCCTTCTCTGGGCCCGCTCTATAAAGACTATGAAAGCAATAACACCAGTTACCATAGCAGCTATCAGTGCCAGCTCCAGAAAACCGAACTGTCCCTGACGCCCCAACTCAAGAATCTGGATCAGCGCAACGGGCAATCTGGCCACAATGCCTGCAAAAATGATAAGCGAAATACCATTACCTACCCCGCGACTGGTGATCTGTTCGCCCAGCCACATCAGGAAGATCGTACCGCCTACAATCGTAATGATTGTTGAAGCGCGGAAAAACCAGCCTGGATTAATCACAGCTTCACTACTCTCCAGACCAACAGCAAGTCCGTAAGCCTGAATCCCGGCGAGAAGAACAGTAAGATAACGCGTATACTGGTTAATCTTCTGACGACCGGATTCCCCTTCTTTCTTAAGCGCTTCAAGCTTTGGCGACATGGAAGCAGCCAGTTGCAGAATAATTGATGCAGAGATATAAGGCATAATTCCAAGCGCGAATATGGTCATGCGCTGTAACGCGCCGCCGGAGAACATATTAAACATGTCAAGAATGCCTCCGCCGGGCTGTTTGAATACATCGGCCCAGATAACCGGATCAACACCGGGAACAGGAATATAGGTTCCAAGACGATAAACCAGCAAAGCTCCCATCACAAAAAGCAGACGCTGTTTAAGTTCTGTTGCTTTTGAGAAGGCTCCCCAGTTAGCATTCTTGGCTAATTGTTCAATAGCAGAAGACATATCTTGCGACCTGTTGCTTTAGCGTAAATAATATAAAATTCTTATAGAAGACAAAAGGGGCTTACAAGCCCCTGATGTTTTTACGACAGACTTTCTCTCATTTGCCGTATTTTATTTCTCATCAGCGGTAGTAGTAATTTTTCCGCCTGCCTTTTTGACGGCTTCCTTGGCAGAGGCAGTAGCCTTTGTAACCTTCAGGTCCACCTTGGACTTAAGTTCTCCACCGCCCAGCAGCTTGATGCCGTCTTTCTTGCGGCTTACGACCTTTGCCATGACTAGAACATCTTCATCCACTGGCTTGGAAGCATCAAATTTTCTGGTATCGATCGCAGCCTGCAGCTTGCCGAGTGTCAACTCAGAATAATGCTTGCGGAAGATATTGCGGAAGCCCAGCTTGGGAAGCCTTCTATCCAAAGGCATTTGGCCACCTTCGAAACCGTTGATGGCTACCCCGGAACGAGACTTCTGACCTTTAACGCCTTTACCGGCTGTCTTGCCCTTGCCGGAGCCTATACCACGACCAACACGGGTCTTTTCGGTAAGTGCGCCTTCTTTTGGCTTTAGTTCATTCAGTTTCATTGGTTCAAATCCTTATGCTACTTCTTCCATCTTCACAAGATGAGAAATACTGTTAACCATGCCGCGAACAGCAGGGGTGTCTTCCAGTTCGCGTGAACGATGCATTTTGTTCAACCCGAGCCCGATCAGAGTTTTACGTTGGTAAGCCTGACGGCCAATTGGGCTGCCGATTTGCGTTACACGAATATATTTAGCGCCTTCTGTTTTTGCCTTCTTGGCAGGAGCTTTTTTAGCCGGAGCTTTTTTCGCAGCGGTTTCCTTTTTAGGCGCAGCTTTGGTTTCGGACTTGGCTTGGCTTGCTGTCCCGGCCTTTTTTGCTGCAGTCTTTTTCGGTGCCGCAGTCTTCTTTTTCGGCGCTTCTTCCTTTTGCTTTTCTTCTTTTTCTGTATCAGCCATTAACCTGCTCCTCTTCTTCCTTCTGCGCGACCTGCTCGGACTGAGGCCGTGCGGCTTCACGATTAGCCACAATATCGCTTACCTTGCGGCCTCTGCGGGAAGCCACCTGACGGGGGCTTTGAACCTCTTGCAGTGCCGCAATCGTCGCATTGATCATATTGTACGGGTTATTGGTGCCAATCGCCTTGGCAACAACGTCCTGCACACCCAGAGCTTCAAAAATCGCACGTAACGGGCCACCGGCGATAATACCGGTACCGGCAGGAGCAGAGCGCAGGAACACCTTGCCAGCGCCATAGCGACCAAATATATCATGGTGAAGAGTACGTCCTTCACGCAGAGGTACACGTATCATATTACGCTTTGCGGCTTCTGTCGCCTTGCGTATAGCCTCGGGAACTTCCCTCGCCTTGCCATGGCCTGTGCCGACGCGGCCTTTACCATCGCCTACGACCATCAGTGCCGCGAAACCGAAACGACGACCACCCTTGACAACTTTAGCCACACGGTTGATTCCGACCAGACGCTCGATCAGTTCCGGTTCGTCCCGGTCTCTTTCTCTGTCTCTACCTTTTTCTGAAGCTCGAGCCATAAAATCTATCTCCTTTAAAATTGCAGTCCGCCTTCACGAGCGGCGTCTGCTAATGCTTTGATACGGCCGTGATACAGGAAACGACCCCGATCGAATTGAACCATGGTAACTCCTGCCTTCTTGGCACGTTCAGCCACCAGCTTGCCTACCTTTTCAGCAGCATCCTTCGTGGAGCCACTTTTAACCTGCTCTTTGAGCTCTCGATCAATAGTCGATGCTGCTGCAAGTGTCACACCTTTAAGATCGTCTATCACCTGGGCATAAATCTCCTTGTTGGAACGATGCACAGACAGGCGCGGACGAACCTGACGCACTGCATTCTGCTCGATATTGACCGAGCGAAGCTTGTTGCGTGTTCGATATGTACGGCGCTGAGCCGATGTCAGTCTCTTCGTCATTTCTTCTTACCTTCCTTGCGCAGAATCTGACGGCCTTGATAACGGATGCCTTTGCCTTTGTAAGGTTCAGGCGGCCGCCACGATGCTATTTCTGCTGCAACCTGGCCGACCTTTTGCTTATCGATACCGCTAATTTTCACGATAGTTTGCTTGTCTACTTCAATCTTGATGCCTTCCGGCACGTGATAGCGAACTTCGTGACTATATCCAAGCGACAATAACAAATCCTGGCCTTGCAGATTGGCACGGTAACCAACACCAACAATCTCCAAAGTCTGGGAATAGCCTGTGTTCACTCCCTCGACAATGTTGCGGACCAGTGACCGGGAAGTCGGCCAAAGAGTTTTTGACAACTTGCTGTTGGTTCTGGGAGCCAGCCGAACTTGCTTGCGGCCATCTTCCCTGTCTTCAAGAGCCACTGATACTTCATCGTGGATCTCCATAGCCAGTTGCCCTAGCTTGCCTTTCGCCGTCACCTCCTGCCCTGTGACTTCTACAGTCACACCTTCAGGAACAGGAACCGGGTTTTTACCTATACGAGACATTTCTCTTTTCCCTTAATACACTTGGCAAAGCACTTCACCGCCAACATTCTCCTCACGGGCACGTGCATCGGAAAGCACACCCTTGGGAGTGGAGACGATCGAAATACCAAGACCGTTGTAGAAACGCGGCATGTCGCTGACCTTCGTGTAAATCCGGCGCCCAGGCTTGGAAACGCGCTGAATTTTACGGATCACGCCCTGTCCGCTTTCATATTTAAGCTCTATAACCAGAGCCTTCTTGTTGCCGTCAAGATCTTCGACCTTGAAGCCACGGATAAACCCTTCGCTTTGCAGAACACGGCAAACATTTTCTCGTATATTCGACCATGGACAATTAATCCTGATCTTACGAGCTTGCTGCCCGTTACGGATTCTGCTCAACATATCTCCAAGGGGATCGCTCATTGTCATTTTCGTATCCTCCTTACCAACTCGACTTAGTGACGCCGGGCAACTCGCCTTTCGAGGCAAGCTGACGCAACGCAATTCTTGATAGCCTGAAACGGCGATGGTGCGCTCTTGGACGACCGGTCAACGCACAACGATTGCGAATTCTGGTCTTCGAAGAATTACGCGGCAATTCGGCTAATGCCAGAGTTGCCTGAAAACGCTCTTCAGCGCTCCGATCACGATCATAAATAATCGCTTTCAGCTCCTTGCGCTTGTTGCCAAGGCTTTTGGCCATACGGCGGCGCTTCATATCTCGTTCTACTGCACTTTTTTTTGCCATGCTATTAAAGCTCCTTGCATCAATTACTGAAGGGCATATCGAAACCGCGCAGCAGTTCCTTAGCCTCGTCATTGCTGTTGGCACTGGTACAAATAATAATATCCATGCCACGAATTTTATCGACTTTGTCGTAATCAATTTCCGGGAAAACAATGTGTTCTTTTAGACCCATCGCGTAATTACCACGTCCGTCAAAACTCTTGCCATTTACACCACGGAAATCGCGAACCCGCGGCAGGGCGATTGTCACCAGACGATCAAGAAATTCGTACATACGCTCACGACGCAGTGTTACCTTTACACCAATGGCCATTCCTTCCCGCACCTTAAAGGAAGCATTGGAATGCTTGGCCCTTGTGATAACCGGTTTTTGACCTGTGATCAGAGCGAGATCATTGGCAGCACCTTCAACCGCAGCACGGTTCTGGGTTGCTTCGCCAACACCCATATTGATTACAATTTTCTCGATCTCGGGCACCTGGAAAGGGTTCTCATAACCGTATTTCTCCATAAGAGCCGGTTTGATTTCACTTTTATATTTTTCTTTAAGTCTAGCAGTCATCGCTTTTCACCTTATTCAACTGTCTCGCCGGACCTGCGTGCAACGCGCACCTTCTTTCCGTCCTTGAGCACTTTATAACCAACTCTCGTAGGAGCTTCGGTTTTAGGATCCACCAGAGCCACGTTGGAAATATGGATCGATGCTTCCCTGGTTTCGATACCCCCGGCACTGCCCTGTGTCGGACGTTGATGGCGCTTAATCATGTTAACGCCCTGAACTACAACCCTGTCGTCCTTTGGCATAACGTTCAGCACCTCACCTTTGGCGCCTTTGTTCTTGCCTGTAATAACGACGACCTGATCGCCTTTTTTGATTTTCTTCTTCGGCATAGTCATTTAAAGCACCTCCGCCGCCAGAGAAATTATTTTCATGTAGCCTTTACCACGAAGTTCACGTGTAATCGGTCCGAATATACGGGTACCGATCGGTTCGCCCTGCTGATTGATCAGAACGCATGCATTGGTATCAAACCTGATCTTCTCACCATAGTTACGCTTGAGACCATGCTTGGAGCGCACAATCACTGCCTTGCGAACATCGCCTTTCTTTACGCGACCGCGAGGGATAGCATCTTTAACCGATACGACAACAACGTCGCCGATATTGGCCGTACGCCGCTTGGAACCACCCAGCACTTTGATGCACTGGACTTTTCTTGCCCCGCTATTATCGGCTACTTCCATTGTGGACTGCATTTGAATCATGGCTTAAGCGTCCTTCTTTTCTACTTTTTCTTCTTCTTCAGTCTTCTTTGACTTTTTCTTCGTATCCGGGCGGGAAGCTTTGGCCTCAGCCTCGCGAGCTTCCAGCTCGTCGGCACTTACCTTGCCTCTGTGGCTATCCGCAGGAGCAGGAGTAATTACCTTCCATGTTTTTCTTTTTGAAATCGGCTTGCATTCTTCAATCTGCACTTTATCACCAATACCAAATGCGTTGGTTTCATCATGGGCAGCGTATTTGTCGGTTCTCTTAATGTACTTCTTGTACATCGGATGCATATAACGGCGCTCTACAAGAACAGTTACGGTCTTGTCCATTTTGTCGCTAACAACGTTTCCTTCCAGAATGCGGCGTGGCATTTTTTTCTATCTCCTACTTAAGCTTTCTTGCTGTCTGCTTCTTCCTTGCGCTTTTGCGTCAGGAAAGTCTTGATACGCGCGATATTACGACGCGACTTACGCAGTACAGATGTGTTTTCCAATGTGCCTCCGCTTTTCTGAAAGCGCAGGTTGAACTGGTTCTTCCGCTCTTCGAGGAGCTGGCCCGCCAATTCATCCGCTGTTTTAGTCTTGAGTTCTTCCGCTTTCATGGCTAATCAGTCTCCTTCCCCGATACGGCTAACAAATTTCGTTTTAACCGGCAGCTTTTCCGCAGCCAGCGACAGAGCATAGCGTGCAACATCATGCGGTACGCCATCCATTTCGAACAGAATACGGCCTGGTTTCACACGGCACGCCCAGAATTCCGGAGAACCTTTACCAGAACCCATCCGTACTTCCAGCGGCTTTTTTGATACTGGCACGTCCGGAAAAACGCGAATCCATACTTTACCCTGACGTTTGATAGCACGGGATATAGCACGACGAGCAGCTTCAATCTGGCGAGCCGTTATCCGGTCAGGAGACATTGCTTTCAGGCCATAAGCACCAAAATTCAGCGTAGTGCCTCCTTTGGCTGCGCCGTGAATGCGGCCTTTATGCTGTTTTCTGTACTTTGTTTTCTTCGGGCTCAACATTTTTTCAGTCCTCGATATTCGTAATCTTCAACTATTACTTTCTTGGCATTCCGCCTTGAGCATCCTGGATACGCTTGTCGCGTGCCATCGGATCGTGCTCCAGAATGTCGCCTTTATAGATCCAGACTTTTATGCCCAGTATTCCATAAGTGGTAAGTGCTTCTGCGACACCATAATCCAGATCGGCACGCAGAGTATGCAAAGGCACACGTCCTTCACGGTACCATTCGGTACGAGCTATTTCTGCTCCGCCAAGACGACCGGCGACATTAATACGGATGCCTAGTGCTCCAAGTCGCATGGCCGATTGCACAGCGCGTTTCATGGCACGGCGGAAGGATACGCGGCGCTCAAGCTGCTGGGCAACGCCTTCGGCAACCAGCTGTGCATCAATCTCAGGCTTGCGGATTTCCACGATATTCAAAGAAACTTCACCGCCAGCACGTTGTGACAAATCACGGCGCAACTTCTCGATATCAGCGCCTTTCTTGCCAATGATTACACCGGGGCGGGCTGTATGAACCGTAACACGAGTGCTCTTGGCAGCACGTTCAATAATCACCTTGCTGATACCAGCAGCTTTCAGGCGCTCATGAATATATTCGCGGAGCTTCAAATCCTCGACCAGCTTGTCAGAGTAATCGCGGCCCGAATACCAGCGGGAATCCCAGGTCCGGTTGATGCCGACGCGCAGGCCGATTGGATTAACTTTTTGTCCCATCTATCAGGCTCCTTGATCTTGTATTTCTTTTACAACAATCGTCAGATTGCTGAAGTCTTTATGAATACTCGCCCCACGGCCTCTTGCACGAGCACGAAAACGACGCATGCGAATTGACTTGCCGACGAAAGCTTCTGACACGACCAGATTATCAACATCCAGTCCGTGGTTGTTTTCTGCATTGGCAATCGCTGCCTGAAGCACTTTACGAACTTCCTGAGCTATGCGGCGCTGACAAAATTCCAGATCAACAAGCGCCTTGTCTGCCTTCTTGCCGCGGATCATCTGGGCAACCAGATTGAGCTTGCGCTGACCTGTGCGTATGTGGCGCCCAAAGGCTCTGGCCTCGTTTTCCTTGATGCGCGGCGCGTTTGCCTGCTGTCCCATGGTTAACCTCTCCTAGCTTTCTTGTCTGCGCCATGCCCGAAATAAGTGCGGGTTGGTGCAAATTCGCCTAACTTGTGACCGATCATCTGGTCTGTAACCAGAACCGGTATGAATTTTTTGCCATTATGAACGCCGAAAGTCAGACCAACCATGTTCGGCAAAATAGTCGAACGGCGTGACCATGTACGAATAACTTCCTTGCGTCCGCTATCACGCAGAGCTTCCGCCCTCTTCAGAAGGCTTCTTTCAACAAACGGACCTTTCCAAACACTACGTGTCATTACTTCTTCTTCCTTCTGCGAATGATGTACTTGTCAGTAGCCTTGTTCTTGCGAGTCTTGTATCCCTTGGTCGGCTTCCCCCATGGAGTAGTCGGATGACGTCCGCCTGAGGACTTTCCTTCACCGCCACCCAATGGGTGATCAACCGGGTTCATGACAACACCGCGAACGTTAGGACGCTTGCCAAGCCAGCGATTACGTCCGGCCTTGCCTTTACTGGTATTCATATGGTCAGGATTTGAAACTGCCCCAACTGTTGCCATGCACTCCTGACGAACTATACGAAGCTCCCCGGAAGCCAGCTTTATCTGGGCGTATCCCTGATCGCGACCTGCCAGCTGGGCGTAAGAGCCAGCGGAACGAACCATCTGACCGCCTTTGCCGGGACGCATTTCGATATTGTGGATAATCGTACCCACTGGCATATTTTTTAGCGGCAAAGCATTGCCTGGCTTGATGTCAGCTTTTTCACCAGCCATTATTTTATCGCCTTCCTGAAGGCGCTGCGGAGCAACGATATAGCGCTTTTCGCCATCGGCATATTCAATCAGCGCGATGAAAGCGGTACGGTTCGGGTCATATTCGAGACGAACTACTGTGCCTTCGACATCGAGCTTGTTACGTTTCCAGTCGATAACACGGTAGCGGCGCTTATGGCCACCGCCACGCTGCCATACTGTAATACGGCCATAGTTGTTACGTCCGCCGGACTTATTAAGACCTTCAGTAAGCGACTTTTCAGGCTTACCCTTCCAAAGGCCTTCACGACTCACCGTAATTAGCTGGCGCGTGCCTGGCGAGGTTGGATTATATTTCTTTAGTGCCATTTTCTTTTCCTCATTTATCCATTATCGGCGGATCACCATAGTTAAATGCCAGTCCCGATATCAATTGTTTGACCTTCTTCAAGCGTGATAATTGCCTTCTTAAGATCACTGCGACGGCCGGGATTGCCCTTAAAGCGTTTGGTCTTGCCTTTTAAAATCGAGGTATTAACGCCTTTTACTTTCACTTCAAACAAAGCTTCTACTGCTTCTTTGATCCGCGGCTTGGTTGCCCAGAGCGGAACTTTAAAAGTCACCTGGGAGTGCTCAGAACCCAGCGTGGCCTTTTCAGTAACGTGAGGAGCGGTGATGATCTGATACATCCACTCTTGCACTGTCCTGGCATTTTTCTTCTTTGCTTTAGCCATCGACTTAACCTTTCAATTTCTCGGTCAGATCATTAACTGCTTCTTTGGTTAGAACCAGTATGTCCCGACGCATAATGTCATAAACATTCGCACCTTGAATGGGCAGAACATCGATCCTTGGCAAGTTGCTTGCTGCCCTTGCGAAATTAGCGTCGATTTCCTTACCGCCAACGATTAGCGCATTATCGAGGCCAAGTACTTTGAAAGCAGCTGCGATTGGAGCCGTTTTATGATCCTTGGTCTTAATATCTTCCAGGATTATTAGCTTGCCATTGGCAGCTTTACTGGAAAGAGCGACGCGCATACCGAGGCGACGGATCTTTTTTGGCAGGCTGGTAGCATGACTGCGTACAACCGGTCCGAAAACAACATAACCACCTTTGTCCTGCGGGCGTTTCAAATCACCAGCACGTGCCCGGCCAGTACCCTTTTGACGCCATGGTTTTTGACCTCTGCCACTGACTTCGCTACGAGCCTGAGTTTTGTGTGTTCCAGCCCGGCGCTTGTTAAGCTGCCAGTGAATAACACGGTGCAGAATATCCGATCTTATTTCCGTCCCGAAGACGGCATCGTCAAGGGTGACTTCACCGACATCCTTATTTTCCAAACTTTTGACAGCAACCTTCATGGCTTAGTCCTTCTTCTCTTCGGTTTCCGATGCTTCTGCTTCAGCTTCATTTTTAGCCTCTTCAGCAGGTGCAGCGGTCTGTTCCTCTTCTGATGACGCAGGCTTTTCTTCCTTGTCCTGTTCCTTGGCGGGCTCAGCTGCCATGCGCAAACCTGCAGGAAGAGGGGCTTCCTCAGGAAGAGCCTTCTTAACGGCATCATAAACAAAAACCCAACCACCATTGGAACCAGGCACCGCGCCTTTCACCAGAATCAGATTGTCTTCTTCATCAACGGCAACAACTTCAAGATTCTGGGTCGTACAGGTTTGGCTCCCCATTTGTCCGGCCATCTTCTTGCCTTTAAAAACCTTGCCAGGATCCTGACAATGTCCTGTTGAACCATGACTACGATGCGAAACTGATACACCATGCGATGCCCGCAAACCGCCAAAACCGTGACGCTTCATAGCACCAGCAAAACCCTTACCGATCGAGGTGCCGGTTACATCAACATATTGACCGGGAATAAAGTGCAATGCGCTTAACTCCGCCCCGACTTCCAGTACGTTCTCAGGAGAAACCCTAAACTCGGCAAGCTTCTTTCTCGGCTCTACTTTAGCTTTGGCAAAATGCCCACGCTGTGCTTTAGCGGTGCGCTTTACCTTGGCTGTGCCGGCGCCAAGCTGAACAGCCGTATATCCATCTTTTTCAGCCTCGCGGATTGCCACCACCTGGCATCCGTCCACTTTGAGCACAGTTACAGGAAGGTGTTTCCCGTCTTCACCGAAGATCCGGGTCATTCCCTCTTTCCGTGCAATAAGTCCTGTCCTCATTTCACTTCTCCTTAAGCCGCTGCTGCCATGCCGCCGATTTTGATCGAAACATCCACTCCAGCCGCAAGATCGAGCTTCATCAAAGCATCAATGGTCTGTGGTGTAGGATCAACGATGTCAATCAAGCGCTTGTGCGTACGCATTTCAAAATGCTCCATCGATTTCTTATCGATGTGCGGCGAACGCAGCACCGTAAAACGTTCCAGACGTGTTGGTAATGGAACCGGCCCACGAACTCTTGCTCCTGTCCGCTTGGCAGTGCCTACGATTTCGTCAGTCGCACCGTCCAGAATGCGGTGATCGAAAGCTTTCAGTTTGATGCGTATAGTTTGCGTGTCCATGGTCATTCCATATCAGAGTTTGTTACTTAACAATCTTGGTTACAACGCCGGCGCCGACGGT
>CAZJRT010000022.1:0-13769 GCA_964548445.1 uncultured Pseudobdellovibrionaceae bacterium | reverse complement strand
GACGCATGGTCACGGGAAAACCCGGTTGATATTCTGGGCGATGCTCCTGGCGACAGGTATGAAAAGTCTGTTCTGGCCACGCTGGAAGACGAAAATGTCGATGCGGTTATGGTCATTAACTGTCCGATATCCCACAATCCTGGCATTGAAGCTGCCGAGGCAACTGTAAGAGCCGTTCAGGAATACCGGAATAAAGCAGGCGATAATCATAAAGTAGTGCTTACCAACTGGCTTGGTGATGCAACTGCCCGTACTTCGCGAAAGATTTTTTCCGATGCCGGAATATCGACCTATGATACCCCTGCTGATGCAATTAAGGGATTCACTTATCTTACCGGATATGTCAGGGCACAGAACTCATTGCTCAGCCGCCCTCCGGGCTTGCCGGAAGATTTCCAGACTGACCCTGAAAAGGCACGCTCTATTATACGTCCGGTAATTGAAAGCGGTCGCGATATTTTGACAGAATCTGAGGCTAAGCAAGTGCTTTCCGCCTATGGAATCAAAGTCGTTCCTACCTACGAAGCCGAAAGCCCCGAAGCAGCATACCAAGCGGCAGAACGCATCAAGGGAGAAGGTTTCGACGAACTGGTCATCAAAATTCTATCAAAGGACATTTCGCACAAATCTGATGCGGGTGGAGTTGCCCTTAACCTGCCAACAGCCGATGCTGTAAAAGAAGAAGCCGTGCAAATGCTTGAAAGAGTTGGGAAAAACTGTCCGAATGCAGTTCTGGATGGTTTCACCGTACAGCCTATGATACGCCGCCCCAATGCTCACGAACTGATTATAGGCGTTTCTGAAGACGCTACATTCGGGCCTGTCATCCTCTTCGGAACAGGCGGCACAGCTGTGGAAGTCATTAAGGATAGCGCTATGGCGCTACCACCACTCGATCTAAAACTGGCATATGACCAGATAAAGAAAACCAACATCTGGAAACTACTGCAAGGCTACCGGGATCGGCCAGCAGCCGACCTTGATTCTATCGCTCTCACTCTCGTCAGAATTTCCCAGATGGTTGCAGAAATTCCAGAGATTTACGAACTTGACATCAATCCGTTACTTGCCGATGAGCAAGGCGTTCTTTCACTCGATGCCAGAATAGTCGTCAAACCGGCAGAAACTACGCCGGACGGACTTAACTCACGATTCGCGATTCGTCCATATCCCAAGCACTGGGAAGCAAAAGAAGAAGTGCAAAGCGGCATGAACGTCTTTATCCGTCCAATCAGGCCGGAAGACGAATGCCTTTATGAGACATTCACGGATAATACAGATCCTGAAGACCAGCGCATGCGCCTGTTCAAACCGATCAAAAAACTTCCCCGCGAGTTTATCGCAAGGCTGACCCAGATCGACTATGCAAGAGCTATGGCATTTGTTGCTATTGACGAAAACAGCGGAGAGCTCCTCGGCATATCCCGCATGTCTGCCGATCCGGACATGATGCGTGCCGAATACGGCATTATCGTTCGCTCCGACATGAAAGGCAAAGGCATAGGCTGGTCACTCATGCAGCGTCTCATCTCTTACGCTAAAACAGAAGGCTTGCAAGAGCTTTGGGGCAATGTACTTACCGAGAACCACGAGATGCTGGATATGTGTCACGAACTAGGATTTGATGTAAGCTCCGAAACTGACGAGCAAGGCATGCTCAGTGTCTGCCTGTCTCTCAGTTAATCGTTTCACATGACAGAAAAGGTTCAGGTAACAGATCGCATGGACCGGTAACAACAACCGGATCCCTTGGTCTCGAGCGCTTTCATAACCGCTTACAATCTACCTTGCGCAAAAAAGAGGTGAACTTTGCCTCTTAGACGGTTATAATATTCTGAGTGTTTTGGATCCCCCCTCAAGAATCATTTGTTATTCCATGAAAATAAAATTTAGCAGAATAGCGATAATCGCTGCCATTCTGATCCTGTCAGGTTCTGTACCCGCTCTGGCTCAGGAAGACAAACCCTCTCCAATTGGCCTGATGCCTTCCATATCGAGTGAAGAAGTCATAGATGCCGAAGTTGGCTTTGAGATTGATGCTACGCACCCACCTATCCGCGTAACTCCTGATAAAGCTGAAATGGTTCGCCTTGAAAGGGATGCCACCACAGTGATCGTAGGCAATCCCGTTCATGCCAGCGTCATGGTAGAAAACAAAAATTTGCTGGTAATCGTACCGAAACGTCCTGGCGCGACTTATTTTACTGTGATGGATAGCAACAAGCAGATCATTATGCAGCGCCACATCATTGTCGCGGCCCCAAAAGAAAAATACATAAGACTACATCGAAACTGCAATACACCTGCTATGTCCGGTGAAGCACAATATGATTTAGGCGAGTGTTACTGGATGAGTGTTTACTACTGCCCCGAGGGTGAACAATGCCATGAAATTTACTTTCACGAAGAAGAAGGTGGAGAAGGCGGTGATACTGGCGATGAAGGTGACGGCAATAGCGAAGCGGATGACTAAGAGAACGCCACCAGCGAAGAAGAATAATCAAGGAGTTATTTAATCATGGCGATTAACTGGAAAAACAAAAAAACGCTTTTACTTGGTTGTACGGCCGCCCTGATGCTGGCGGCCTGTCAAACAACTGACACCCATCAAAGTATGTCTCGCGCAGCAAAAATTGATGCGGCTTTACAGCGTGCAATCGAGGAAGGAGCCCTTAAGGGTAAATCCCCCGCTTCACTTGCTGCTCTGGAAAGAGAATACAAGAATAACAGCACCGATAAAGAAAAAGCTCTGGCCTATGCCAGGGCATTAAGAGAAGCTGACTACTTTAATCGTGCAATGATTATTCTTGCACCTATCGCAGGAAGCGATAATGCACCCTCAATGATTTTGTCGGAGTATGCATTACTTGTTCTCGAAATGGGGAATTACGAAGAAGCAGAAGATTATGCCCGTAAGGCCATTTTAAAGAACGCCGAAAACTATCAGGCATATCATGCGCTTGGAATAGCTCTCGATGCTCAGGGGCATCATAAGCAGGCCGAAGTAGCTTTTCGCAAAAGCCTGGACAACTGGCAAGGCGACCCGACACCGGTAATGAATAATCTCGCTCTCAATCTTGCCGAACAAGGCTTGCTTGATGAATCAGTATCTATATTGCACAGAGCAGCCGATGCATCACCCGGAACACCTGAAATAGAGAGGAATCTCCGCATAGTCACTGCCCTGCAAAAGACCCAGGATTACAGCCGTCCAAAAATCGCTCCCATGATTGAGCCAGACAAACTTGTAGTGCCTGAGCCCAAACCTGTACGAGATCAGGACAACGAAGAATAAAAAAAATATTGAGATAGCTACATATTAGATAGCTGGACAAAAACGGGGCCCAGTATCACGATAAATATCGAAGGCAGGAAGAAAAGGATCATAGGAACCGTAAGTTTTGGCGGCAAAGCCATAGCTTTTCTTTCAGCCTCCTGCATACGCATATCCCGAAGCTCATCGGATATCACCTTCATAGCCTGAGAAACCGATGTACCGTATTGCTCCGCCTGGATCATAGCCGTTGCAAAACTACGTGCGGCTCCGCTTCCCACCCTTCTGGCAAAATCCTTCAAGGCCGCCTGGCGATCATTCAACATGCTCATTTCCGCACTTAATATACCCAACTCCTCGGCGAGCATCGGCGAATGATCCACAATTTCTTCAGATATTCTCTGAACTGTTTGCTCCAGACCAATCCCGCCCTGAACGCAGATCAGCATCATATCCAGTGCGTCCGGGAAAGATAAACTGATATCCTGTTGCCTCTTTATAATCTTGTTTTTGATTAGAATACCTGGAAGAGCAAATCCGAAAGCAAAAGCCCCGAAAATCATAATAAAGCTCATAGTGCCGGAAATTTCCTTATCACTAAGAGCCAGAAGCAATACGACGAAAAAACCGAAAGCAATGGGAAGTACGGATCTTGCAATTACATACTTCAATGGGGCAGAAGGATCTCTGATGCCAGCTTGAAGCATTTTGTCCCGGACACCTTCGCCCATCTCACCGGCAAGCTTTTGAACTTTATAGAATGTAGCCATTGAATCTTTTGCAGAGACAGATTTGTCCGATGCCTTCCGATTCAGATTTTCCTTAGAAGCAATAAACAGTTCTTTTCGTTTTTTCTCGATAATTGATCGGTAGCGATCTTTCTGTTCAGTACGGCTCAGAAATGGATATGCAAATACTACAAAGGAACCTGCCGCTGCCAAAGCGCTTCCAAGAACAATCAAAGTATCCTTATCGAGCTCCATAAAACTATTTCCTAAACTTTAAAATTAATCATCATTTTCATCATCAAAACGCCTATGCCCATCCAGACAACCGCGCCGCCGAGCAACATATTTCCAACGTTGCTTTCTACCAGAACCATAATGTGGGATGGATTAATAAAATATATACCTGTTGAAATCAGCAATGGCAGGGCACCTATTATAGCCGCAGAGGACTTAGCTTCCGAAGACAGCGATTTTACTTTTCTTTTTAATTTGAATCTCGAACGGATCACATTTGCAAGATTGGTTAGAACTTCTGAAAGACTGGCGCCTGTCTGAGCCTGAATAGCAATTCCAGTTGCGAACATCTGCATTTCAGTGAGAGGCATTCTTTTCGTCGCTATCCGGCAAGCTTCATCCAGCGGAATTCCAATCTTTTGGGTATCGTAGATCTTTGCCATTTCTTCGCCAACAGGCCCGGTAAACTCGCGACCTACCATGGATATCGCCTCTGAAACTGGCATACCGGCTTTCAAAAGCCTGATCATGGCCTCAAGCGCATCTGCAAATTCCTCAAGAAATTTCTTCTGCCGACGAGCTGCAATTCTGCTTAATATGAGCCTGGGCATCCCCAGGAATCCTACGATGAAAAACATTAAGGTGACAAAAAGGCTCATCCCGAACAACTTTGCTGCCAGTCCTACAAAAACACCTAATATTAATGAGTAAATCCAGAATTGCTTGGTCGATATTTTAAGACCCGCCTGCATTATCCGGTCTGCCATGGAGATACCGTCATCCTTTTCCTTGGAGCTTCCACCAGACTGCTCTTTAAGCTTCCTGGCAATTTCAGCGCGCCTTTGATCCTGGGCATCTTTTTTACTCGAGCCTGATTTATTACCTGAAGCTCCACCTTTAATTATACTCAAGGCCTTGGCACGTTCCTGAGATTTTTGATTAAACATGAACGCGACTATCATCACAAAGGCAATAATGACTATGGCCAGAATTATAGCAATTTGGAAAGTATTCATCAGCCGTAAGCCTCCTCCATAGCATCAAGCACCAGTTTCTCGACACCGTACTGACGGGCTTTATCATAGAATTTCGGACGCAATCCCGTTGATCTCTGCTTGGATATAAGCTTCCCGTTATCATCTTCACCTTCGATATCCAGAACAAAGAGATCCTGCATCGTAACGACTTCACCTTCCATGCCGGTAATTTCTGTAACGTGCGTAGTTTTCCGGGAACCATCGCGCAGACGCTGAACCTGAATGACTACGTTAACAGCCGAGGAAATTTGCTCACGAACGGCCTTCTGCGGCAGGTTCAAACCACCCATCGCAATCATGTTTTCCATACGTGACAAGGCTTCGCGCGGGTTGTTGGCGTGAACCGTACCCATGGAGCCATCATGCCCAGTGTTCATAGCCTGAAGCAGGTCGAATGCTTCCGGACCACGCACCTCACCGACAATAATTCGTTCCGGTCTCATCCGCAGACAGTTTTTCACAAGGTCACGCATTGTGACCTCACCTACACCTTCAAGGTTTGGCGGGCGGGTTTCAAGACGCACGACATGAGGCTGCTGCAACTGGAGTTCCGCGGCATCCTCGCATGTAATAATCCGTTCATCAGGGTCGATATAGCGAGTAAGACAGTTAAGCATGGTAGTTTTACCGGAACCGGTACCGCCAGAAACAAGGCAATTAACCCGGCACCGCCCAATTGCCATTACCAGTTTGGCACAGGATGGGCTCATGGAGCCAAAATCAACCAGCTTTTCAAGAGTCAGCTTTTCTTTGGAGAATTTCCGGATAGTCATCGCCGCCCCATCAATGGCCAGCGGCGGAATAATAACATTAACCCGGCTACCATCAGGTAAGCGAGCATCACAGATGGGAGAGGATTCATCGACTCTACGACCAATCGCCCCTACAATTCTTTGACTTACAGTTATTAGATGCTGGCTATCCCGGAACTTGATTCTTGTTTTTTCGATTTTACCCTTGGTCTCAATATATATTGTTTCAGGACCATTAATCATAATATCAGCAATATCATCCCGCTCGAGCAATGGCTCCAATGGTCCAAAGCCCAGCATATCATCGGCACATTCTTTAGCCGTCTTTTCGAGCTCGGCAGGCGTAAGGTCCAGATTACGAAAACGAGCAATCTCTTCAACGGCTGATCCCACCTCCTCACGAGCGGCACGAGAATCCATCCGGGCAAGAGCCTTTAAATCAATCCCGTCCCTCAAGTCCACCCATATCCTATTACGCGCTCTTTGCAGACGCATGGATGTCATTGAATCGATACTGTCACTCTCATTAGTATCTTCCTGCACAACAGCAGAAATGACATCATCGGACATACTTTTTTTAGGTTTTGTCTCCGCTTTTTGGGGAACAGATCCGGTATCTTCAACATTCACGGCGGGATCTGCAACTTGTGGCACATCATCAGAAGATTGCTTCTCTGGAACGCCTTCCTTTTCTGGCTTCTCCTTCCGGGATTCCTGTTTTTTTTCAGGAGACGGAGGAGGTAAAGCGGGCTCCTTTTTAGGCAAATCAGGCTCTTTCCTTTCAGTCCTGAAAGGCTTTTCTACTTTTTGATCTCCCTGTTTTTTACCAAAACCCATATAAGCAAATCCAGATGTCTATTTCTTTGCAAAAAAGTTCAAAATAGCTTTCGATCCAGCACCTTTTGCACCACCTTCCTGTGTAGCTGAAGAATCACTTTTTTCTCCAAAAAGGTCTTCGATCAACGCTACCGTTTTCTCAACCACATCCCGGCCAGACTTATCCTCGTGAAGCTTCTTGCCCTGTCCCTCGAGCCCAAGAAAAAGCTTGGGGTTAAACGGCAAGGTCAGGGAAGACTTACATTCCATGGCGGCTTCAATATCTGATTTTGCAACTTCGCCGACGGTAGATCGATCAAGTTGATTTATAATTAAATCTATACTTTCCTTAGAGTTGCCTCTGAGTTCGGATATTTCCTGAAGGAGTGTTCTGGTCAGCCGCAAATCAATCACAGCAGCAGTCGAGACAATCATAATCCTGCCCGCTCTCGAAAGCATCGTCCGCATAACAGGAGCCGGAGCTTGCGACAAATCGCAAATTACTACCGGAAATTTGCTCATTAGTTTATTGATGAGATTTTCCATTTGTTCAGGCAAAGGCGCATGATCCAGCATGACGTCAGCACCCGTGGCCACTACGCTCAGGCGTTCGCTGACCTTATAAATCATACGCCCAAAAGCGTCCTCGTTATTAGATTCTACCGCCCGGATAACTTCACTTAAGGTAGAGACCGGCTCAAATCCCAGAGCCACGCTATTTCCAGACCACCCGCCCGCTGCATCCAGCAATACAGCCTTTTGATTATGAAGCTCTGCAGCTCCCAGAGCCAGCATTCTGGCAATAGTCGACGTGCCGACACCTCCTTTGCCGCCGACTACAGCTATCATGTGGCTTCCACTTGTTCCTATCCGTTCAAGCAGAGTCTTTGCAATGACCTCCGAAAGAACATCCACCTTGATAGGCTTTACCAGATAATCGCTAACCCCCATACCGATTAACTTCCGGTATAAGTATACGTCGTTCACAGGACCAATTACGATGGCTGCTGTGTCTTCACGACAACAGGAAGCCAACTCTTCAAGCTGCGCGGCAAATTCGTCATTAATCTGATCTGTCTGAATAAGCACAAGGTCTGGAGAATCCATCGTTTTGTATATTTCGATGGCAGATTCTACGCCGCCCTCTTCTGCTTCCACACGCACACGCGCAAAGCGCCAATCGTCATCAAGAGATCTTGCTGCCTCAGTCGTTTCCTTGTCTTTGGTAAAGACAGCAATACTGGCGGCTGGAAGCAAAATTGCCGTGTTAGAATACTCTTCCTCCTGACTCATTAGCGATTTATCCTTTAGCGATTATCCTGCTGATATATTTATAGCGCATAAAGCCTACATACCGGAAGACTGTTCGCCATCAATAGGTTCATTCTGAATACCAGCATGATAAGGAGCAGTAATACTGATTACCCGACTTCCTGCTGTATCCCCTTCAACTTCTTGCCCCAGGAGATCTCTTGGGCGAGATACCTGCTTTGCGAAAGAGGTCTTCAGCGAGCATCCCAGATCGTAACCTTCTAACTTATCGGTATTTGCTATAGGCTCATCTATTCCTGGAAGTGTACCGCAATCACTAGGTTTATGGGCAGTGATTTCTTCGTAACTTATGGCAATAATAGCTTCCTTGTCCGGAATAGGAAGAATATCCACGTTAATATCTCTCACACCTGATTTTCGGAATGTCTTTGCTATCCGTGCCGCCTCCCGGCTCGCCTCCATCGCCGATCCTTCTTCTGATACCGGATCGTAAGTAACAGTAAGGTAAGCAGGTCCGTTCGAATACCTGTAATAATGTCTCGCAATATTATCTACATCTGCCTCATCAAACTCAGCCAATGGCTCTCTATGAGCAAATTCTCGAGTGTGAAGTTCAATTTTGGAAGCACTTATAGCCGATGGCTCATCGAGCGAACATGCCGATAATGGTACCAAAATAGAAACAACAGCAATCATATAAATTGCTGACCCGCACCTGTATTCCCGGCCTAGGACTGATAACCGCATAGTTTTCTCCGATTTAATTCACCAAGTACCCAAATGCTGCTCCTTCTTCCATAAAGTCTGGAGCTTTGTCGCCATAGGTTCTTCGTATATTATTCATAAATGCCTTGGCCAAAGGATTCGTCTTGGCCTCCTCGACGACCTCCGCCTGTTCTTTTTCTTCGTACGGTTCAACCAGATACGGAGTAATTATGATCAGGAGCTCCGTTTCATCTCTTTGAAAACTACGAGATTTTACAAGATCCCCGATAACTGGAGTATCTGCCACGCCGGGAATCCCGTTCATACCTTTAAGATTATCCGAGCGAAGCAAGCCAGCGATCATCATGCTGCTACCGCTCGCCATTTCAACAGTGGTAGAAGCCCGGCGAACATCAAGGCCAGGTACAGTCACATCAGACAGGGTTACCGCGTTCTCATAATTTAAAGAAGAGACCTCGGTATTCATAAGAAGACTGATACGCTCACCCGAAAGCACCATTGGCCTGAAATTCAGAGACACGCCAAAGGGCTGCATCTCGATCATAATATTGCCCTGCTGGTCGCGTCCCCGAGGAACCGGAAACTCGCCGCCTGCGAGAAAACCGGCCTGCTCTCCCGAAACAGCTGTCAGGTTTGGTTCTGCCAGAATATTTGCCAAATTTCTTTTTTCCAGTGCATTAAGCCAGACCTCCATCAACCCAAGACCGCGTATCCCTGTTTCGCCAAGGATTCTTGCCGCCACGATCGGATCCTCCGACAGATTTGCAAGAGATCTAGCCAATGCGCTTGTAGCGTCACCGGATTCACTTCCGGGTGGCGCAATATCAAATATCGTAAAATCAGCATCTTCATTTAGATCATTGACATTAGTCTCCACCCCAAGCTCCTTGAGCAAACGCCTGCTGGCCTCTACTATTTTCACCCGGAGCATAACCTGTTGTTCACCCCTGACCTGCAACAGATTAGCAACAAGCTCGTCAGTAGTACCCTCCATATCCTGAAGATCGCTGACATAGTGCCCGACAACCAAAGCCACTTTGGATGCCACAGCCGGCGTAGAGACCGTTCCTCTTAAGAAGATCTGATCATGCAAAGACCCCACTTCCACATCCTCTTCTGGAAAGAGGTTCTCAACCATCTCCTGAATAGCACTCACATCATAACGGACATGTATATTAATCCGCGAGAGAATATTTCCTTGTGCGTCAGTTGCAATTATATTTGTATCGCCCACTTGAAGTGCGACCATATAAAGCCGCCCTGATTGCAGGGCATGCACATCTATAATAGCCGGATTTGCAACAAGGACATCTGAAACCGACCCATTTATATCCAGTACCTCACCCTTGCCCAGGGTCAAATGGACAATTGGGCTTTTTTCAACATTGCCAACCGGGATAGACTCAAGATTAATCTTGGAAGCATGCACCTGCGCCGCCACCCCGGCGGTCAGCAATGCAACGGCTAGAAATACCCACAGCAGCCTGGATATGTTGGTTATTAACCTGATCATGGCTCTGTCTTTCACTCAGTTAGCTAAGACGCCCCAGAAAATGGAGCAAAAGAAGATTTTAATGAGCAGTTACATTACTCACTGAACTCCCATTATAGATTCGCACAATTGACGGATTAACTCCAGTAGTATTTATATTTTCACTATCAGTGGGAGCCTCCCATTCATTAATTTCTGCCTTTTTCTTGAGATACTCTGCTTCCACTTCATCGAGAACACTAATAATCCGGCGATCAGTTACCACGGGCCACTTCTTGGTAATAAGCTGGCCATCACCGATAGAACGCAACGCGAGCATCAGATCCCCCATTTCGACAGACAAGGCCAGCTTTTCCGCCTCTACCGGCGCAACCGCCAACGTTACAGTTCGTCCAACTTTAGCGTCTTCATCGCGTTGCGCCATCTGATCAACGGCAAGCACCTTGATATTTTCGAGAATTGTTTCAGAAGCATATTTATCGATATTATTTTCCAAAATTTTCTGGGCTAGCTTGTCATGCCTTGTATCCAGCCTGGGTGCCTGATACGTGAGTATGACGTCCACGTAATCTCCAGGACCAACAAAACCACCGGCCATAGTATCGGCCTTCACATTAATGGCGATAGCACGCATCCCCTTTGGCAATATCGTAGCCAGATTATCAGTGCTCTCCATAATGATGGAACTTTCCAGCACAGGCTCACCTGCCGCGATATCCCGGTTCAACCTGCCAACCAACGCATCCTTGGCAGTCATATCGTCTTTTTTAACCACTGCCCCTGGAAATACAGCGCTTTTGGGCCACTCCTGCCAGCGCAAATCCTCGGGCTTCAAATCTTCACCCACCTTCAAATCATTTGCCGCCACCAACACCTGGACCTTTGCCTCCTCAACAGGCTGCGGCGCAGTATTATTGCTGTTAAGGCTAGCCTGAACCAGAACTGCCACCAGCACTGCTATAAGCACACCGCCGGCCAGAACTATGATAATATTCCTGTTCATTTCATTACCTCGAAGAAAAACCGGACGCCCGGATTAGGTGAGTGAGGAAAGCGCACTGAAATTGCCCAGAACGCAGAAGGCTATTATTGCGCCCAGTGAAATGGCTACCCCATATGGGACAACTCTTTCCCGAGCCTTGAGACGTGCGATCCACGACCCTTCCGGCATATTGGCAAATACGGGTATCCGCATAATCACCAGGGCCGCAAAAGCCAAAACCGCGCCTATTATAGTAACGTAGAAAATAAAAACTGGCAAACCCTGTAAACCGAACCAGAAACCGTAGGCCGTAAGCAGCTTTGAATCTCCAGCCCCGAAAGCCCCTAAAGCATAAAGTAGATATGTTAAAAGAAACAGTATCAGGCCGCCTAAAAAATGTGACCAAAACGAATGAAAAACAGTATTACTTCCCGCAAGCTCCAGCGCCAAAAACCCTGCAAAAAAACAAACAGCAATTATTAAAGAATATAAATTCGGAATTTTCATGCCGCGAAAATCAGCGATCCCGGCAAACATACCGGTCAACACCGAAACCGAGAGACCTATACCGTAAACGATCATAGCCAGCAAATTCATGAAAATCTCTCCGATTGAGCCGCAAAAGAGAAACCCATCCGATAATCACGGATGGGTTTGCCCGTTATCTTTACGATATTATTATGAGCTGCTAACGGTACCGGTAGAGGCAGATTCCATCTTACCAGCCAGTGTGCTCCAGAGCGTGTTCAGGTCTTCACCTACCAGGAAGATAGCAGCAACAATAGCAAGAGAGATACCGCCGGCGATCAAGCCATACTCAATAGCGGTAGCACCTTTTTCATCTTTTAAATAAGCTTCCATCCAAGCCATAATCTTATACATTTCGTTCTCCTTCGTTTGGTTTCCCAGTTTATTTAGATCAGTAGAAAAAGCTTCAATTTATAACGAAGCTCCCAACCGTTACTTTCAGAATATACCACATACTTTTAACGGAAGGTTAAAAAAAATTTATTTCACAGTTATTTTTAAGAAAAAATGCACATACAACAGCAGTTGGACTTGCAAAATTATTTACATAAAATTTTATCTATCTGTTTTTTACATTATCGCTATAATACAAAACCAGTAATTATTATTATTTTACTTGATAACGAAATAAGGTAATTGTGTTCTTTCTGGGCATATTTTTGCCATTGTTTAGTCGACCAAAGAATTGGCCGCCATGTATACTGAAGCTTTAAATATTATTTGTTTCTTATTGTAAAAATAGATACCCCCGGCTAAAGCCGTGGTGTTCTGTCTTCGACCGCATAAAGAAAAAGGCCCGCATGTCTATGCGGACCTTTTCGAAACCGGCTATTGTTAATATGTGATATGCAAGCTGCTGATCTCTCTAGCGATCCTTACAAATACGGGTTCGAGATCCTCAGAATTCGCCGCTTCTTCATAGTTCGCTTCGGTAGAACATTCCCGATAATAGTCGCGGGTGGCTTCCCCTGCGCTGCTAGTAAATATTACTGAGTAAATTGTGATCCCTTCATCCCGCATGCCTTGACACACATTCACAAACCGCTCATTCAATAATCGTTTCGTAGTATTGCCATTAGATGAACCAAGAACAGCTTCTTTCTGTTTTCCATAGGCGGTTTCATCATGGTCCGTGACCATTTTATCTTTAACCCACTTTTCCTCGTCTTCATCCCATTTGTAAGTCCAGTATTTCCAGTTATAAAACTGATTATCTCCATCAGTCATGATTAGCGCATATTTCCGCCAGCGAATATTGTCATATTCTTCGCCTTGCGTGAAAGGTTCTGTTGGCGACAGCACGCGCCACCCCCAGGACATCCCCACCACGCTCATTGTCCGGCCACGGTTCCAGAAGGTAAGATTTTCAGCAGCCTCATCCAATACTGTTCTATCGCTGGTAAGCGGAATTATGGGATTATCGATTGGACAGCCCAGGTTAGGCGATCTTTTCTCGTTTCTGAGACTGTGCGTATTATCAATATCGAGACCATCCTCTTCCGTCCACCATGCGTTACCGCCTTCAGGCTCCCACCATAATGGCTCCCAGTAACCGCCAGTATGCATGTCTGTATCAAGCTGGTCGTGAGGTTCAGGTCTCGCTTTTACACATCCCGCCCACATTTGCTCGTCATTTGGATCATAATCAATAGCCGGATAACCTGGCACAGCGGTTGTCGGATAATTCCATATTATCTGATCAGCCACGCTACCCACATTCACGGATGCAGCATAAGGCACTAATGAAATTTTCAAATATTGAGGATCTTTAACTCTGGAAAACATAGTATCTATGAAGGCAAGCGTCGCTTCGCGAAGTTTAATATAGTTATGATTGCTTTCCATGGACCCCGTAACGTCCAGCACAAGCACAACCTCAATGCCTTGCACCTCCCGCTTGACCACAGACTTTGCTTCTACGGTAATCT
>CAZJRT010000021.1:0-13790 GCA_964548445.1 uncultured Pseudobdellovibrionaceae bacterium | reverse complement strand
TGCCTGCCCTGTAGATATGCCGTTCGTCTTCTGCGGTCGCAGAAAGCTTCCCGGCACCGGCAAAGAGTTTTATTTCTCCTGATTCAGCCGCGTTGATTACCGGCTCATAAAACCAGCCAACCGGTCTGCCCAGCAGCATGGCGAATTGCAGCAGGCGGGTTGCGGCAACCCTGTTCTTGCCGCCCTCATACTTTTGCAACTGCTGAAAAGTAATATTGACCGCGCCTGCAAGCGTTGACTGGCTCATGCCCGCATAAATCCTTGCCTGCTTCAACCTCTCGCCTATCAGGATATCGGCCTGCGTTGGTACGCCTTTGGTTTTGGTTTGTCCTGCCGGTGCCATTGCCTAAGCCCTTCTGCTGGATTTACGCCTGCGCAAGGCGTTTTCTTTTTCAAGGCGCATGAGGTCAATGGCTCTGGTAAGCTCCTGCACGTCACTCCCTATCCGCTCCAGCCTGTCCAGAAACGAGTTGAGCACAGCGATTTCCGGGTCGTCATCCGCGCCTTTAGCCAGTTCTGCGTATTTCTTTGAATTATTCATAAGTAGAAACTTAGTGTGCTCAGACCTGCAAAATCAAGCAACGCTCTGTTATTGCAGCAAATTTTCTACTTTATGGTGGGGTCCTGCCTCATGCCCCAAACCATAGAACGGGAGAGGGGTTGGCATAGAAGATGAAACTTTACGGAAAAGTTTAAATGCGGGGTTTACTGTTTTTTACCCATGCCGTAATTCGGAATCCGGAAACTCCTTTGAATATTGCCCGGGCGTACCCGGTACTAGATCATCTGGTTCAACGGATACATTTGTCATTGTCATGCCCTGATCAATATAAAATTCAGGAACTTTCTTGTGATTGGTGGAACGGGAATAGAGGATCACGTTATCGTAATCCTTCATAAGCTCGGCAAAAACCAGTTTCAAAAGCGGCCCGCCGTATCCTTTTCCGTTATGCTCGGGAAACAATCCGAAATTCTCGATTTCAACAATTCCGTCTTCCCAAGGCGTGGCAAAGCAGTATCCAGCTGTTTCTTTTCCTTTGCGCAATAGCCAAAGACTTCCTTTGGTCAACCGCTCTCTGGTTCCTTTTTCATCCAGATATTTTGGCCTTTTTGTCCAGCCCCAAGGCCCGCCAACCTGCTCTATCATTCCTTTGAAAACATTATAATCTGGAGCAATCTTTTTAATTGAGAATATGCCGGAAACGGCATTGAACTGGTTTCGCAACCAGTTTTCTCTGGAAAGCTGAAATTCATAATTCAGATAAGTGTTTCCCATACTGCCTCAAACATTACTCTCATGGATTCGGTAACGTCTATCTCTATCCGTCAAACTGCAAAGCTTGAATAACAAGATGATTGCCCGGCAAAGTAAATGTACCGGTCGTTTTAAGGCCGGAATCGTTTGCTGCTTTTATGAACATTTTCTGTGGGTACTATACGACTTTTGTCTGCAAATTCAATTCCTTCGGTTTCCAGAGCCTGCGCAATTTTACGCAAGGTTTGGATACTGCCTTCGGTATCACCGTTCTCGATTTTCGAGATTGTGTGCTTTGATACGCCCACCTTGTCAGCGAGGGTTTCCTGTTTCCAGCCTACTTCCGCTACTACTCGTCTTTGCTGAGGCATGGTTTTTCACCCTTATTCCACCAACAGCTACTCAAGCAGCAATCTTAAGTATGGAACTGACACGAATGTGAGGGGGAACACTTAAATCAGTCCATGGTGCAATGTAATTATTCTGATTAAAAAAACATGATGATGGAAAATATTGGCCTGGATACAATGCCGCCGTTTTATACCAGCTGTAATAAACCGAAGAACCAGCAGTCTCTTCGAGCATATAATTGATCGACTGGGCCAGCTTTTTGTCCTGATCTATAATAAGTCCTTTTTCTGCCGCTCTGTGAACAGCAACATCAACATAGTCCTGACAGACGCCTTCCATCCATTGCCTGATCTTGGGAGATTCTTGATAAAGTCTACAGACCAATTCATATTTTTCTTCGAACGAATGATCTTCTTTCACGCTGTCCCAGCGTGTCAAGGTAACCTTGCCGCTAAAAGCTTCATAAATATGTTGGAAATGCTTTCGAAGCCAGCGATCTCCCAAGGCGCGTGCCGTAATAAGCGCTTCATCGAATAATCCTGGGTCGCTAACCATATTATGTGCATCTAGAGTATCGGCCAATATAATATGAGCATTATCAAATTGCTTTGCAGCTTCGCCTACATAGGCAAGAAACGGCTTGCCATTCATTTCGGCGGAGCCGCCACAAACCGGTAAAATAATGCTACGGGGCATTGAGAAAGGATATTCGAATTCGATTTTCATGGATTCCCTCCAAGAGGTCTGCCGTTTTTCCACCAGTACTCAAATTGCTTACGCATTGCTGCGGCGTGGCTAGAACTGTTCACTACAACAAAGGTGTTTTTATCGCCTTCCTTGACATGCTGCACTATGCGTCGGCCGTATATCACGGTCACATCAGAACTTGCAAAATAATCCTTATCTATTTGCCTATATTCTGAAACTGATCCTGTTATGTATTCGTTCCCTTCACATATAGTAATTCGAAATCGGTAACCAGCCTCACGCAACTCTCTTAATTTGTTGTTCACTTCATCGTCAGAGCGTCGATCATCTGCACAGTGAACATTGATTTCATCGCCGGGCTTCATTGTACGGCCTATGTCATCCAGAACTTCTGAATAATTTGAAAATGTTTGAATGAACAAATCTCTTTTCTCGACTGAATTATCAGAAAAAAAGATTCCTTCGTTTTCTAAGGCCTTTGTCAATTTACGAAATATACTCGCTTCAGGTTCTCTTCCTAGTTCTATCTGAGCAATTGTCGGCTTGGATACGCCAGAGTGGTCTGCAAGACTCTGCTGACTCCAGCCCAAAACGGCCCTTCCTGCTCGAATTTTTTCCGACGTTTGCATCAAATCAAAATTCTCCTTTGATCTAATATAAATATATCAGAATTATATATCAAGATATTATTGGTATATAATTAACTGTTTGTTAAGAAATTTAACGTAAAAATACCCATCATTAACCATAACTACTGATAATTTGAGTGGGGGTACTCATGGAAACTAAAATCAGAAAACAGGCAAAGCCTGATTATGGCGCTTTGCAGGACGAACTGGAACGGCGATACGGACCTGCTGTAGCACAGGACATTGTCGATCAGATCAGGAGAACAGAAACAGCCGCATATGTGCCCGGTTACATGCCGGTCAAGGCGGCGTCCGAAGTTGTCGAACTGTTCAGGAAAGAAACCCGTGATGCTTTGCGCAGGTTGAAAAGCCAGAAGCGTAGGCAGGTGGCTAATGACGAAGCTGTAATCAATTTAGAGCTTGAACGCATGCGGCAAGAGTTTGAGAGGCTCTTTGGCTTGTACTTTCAGTCGCAACGCGGTTTTTACCGTTTATACTGCAAGGCCATGTCTGCCTATACCGAAGAAGCACCGGCAACAAGAAAATACAAAAAGACAAGCCACGAGCAGGAAATGGCGCAGGAAATGGCTCTGGCCGGTTAACAGCAAAAAATAGATACGTGGGGAAAAACAATGAATTCCATATATGAGGAAGAATTTAATGTTGCGCTGGGCAAGCGGCTGATGCTGCTGCGCCAGAGCAGAAAAATGTCACTGGATTATCTCGGTGCGCGTATAGGCGTATGCGGCCAGCAGATACACAAATATGAAAGCGGCGAAAACCGCCTGCCTCCGGAGCGTTTAGCTGCCTGCGCCAGAATATTCGGCGTGCCGGTAAACTACTTTTTCGGGGAATGCGGGGAAGCTTTCGAGCGACATTTTGACAAGTCAGTGCTCAATATTGCAGCTGAGGTCAACGACCTGCCGCCGGAAGTGCGCCAGAGCATCTATACGCTGAGCAAGGTCATAAACCGCACCTGCGAGAAAAAGCAGGAACCGGCAACAGGAACGGCAGCACAGGACGAACAGCGGGCGGCGTAATATTAGCCACGTTGACGTAATATGTAAATTCTATTAAGCTATAAGAGCGGTTCCGGTTGCTTCCTTAAGGAAATGGACGCACGGAAACACATGGCATGGTAACCTGCAAATATCTTCGGGATGTTCTTGATCCTATGAAGTCCGGGGAGTTTGACGAATTCAAAAAGGAGATGCAGGAAAGTGACAAGCAGGCGCATATAAGGCTTGGGGTTGCCAAACCCTATGTTTACAAGGACAGTAATTGTTATCTTATGTGCAACGGCGTGTTTTTCTTCTGATTGAGCGGCATGGACGACAAAGGCATAAAAATATTCACCATCGGCTTTACCGGCACGAGCGCAGAACATTTCTTTGGCCGGTTGCGGCAAGCCGGGGTGAGCAAGATTATTGACGTCCGCCTGTGGCCGGATACCCAGCTTGCCGGTTTTGCCAGAAAGAAGAACCTGCCTTACTTCCTTGAAAATCTGGCGCATGCCGGGTATGAGCACAGGCCGGAGCTTGCGCCGTCCGAAGACATCCTCAAAGACTTCAAGAACAAGAGGATAGACTGGCGCACATATGAAGCGCGTTATATGGCGCTGCTACGTGACCGGGATATTGCAGGCAGGTTAAAGCCTGAAGATGCCACAAACGCCTGTTTCCTGTGTGCAGAGGAAAAACCCCACCATTGCCACCGCCGTCTGCTGGCCGAATATCTCCAGCGCGAATGGCAGGATCAGGATGTTGAAATCGTGCACCTGTGAAAAAATCCTTATATTCGTATAACTTACAGGTCTTGGTTTTTTGCCCTTCAGGCTTTCCTTTATGTGGTCGAAGACAGAACACCACGGCTTTAGCCGGGGGTATTTATTGATTATTGCTTTGGTATTAGTCATATCTGCTATTTGTCGTTATGTATTTCGTTTTAATTGCCACCTGCACACTGAATACAGACCAGCGTTGTCGGGTCAAGCTCCAGTCGTTTCGGGTTAATTTCCTCGTCGCACTTGATGCAATAGCCGTAATCCTCCGAATCGATCCGCGTCAAAGCGGCTTCTATCCTTTGCAGCTCCTGCTGTCTTCGCCGTTCTGATGCCAGAGCCATTTGCTGTTGCTGCATGGCATCCATCCGCGACAGACGGCCTACCATAGTTTGATCCAGTTCTACCGGCTTTGTGCTATCCTTGCTGGATTCGTTCCATGCCAGTATGGTCGCCCGGCGCTCTTCCAGAAGTTTTTTAAAATGATCCGTATCGATAGTCATGATAATTAGTTGTTCGCTGCTCGGGTTAGACGGTCGTTGATTGCCATACCAAGACCGTGTTCCGGTATAGGCATTACTGCTATACGTTCGTTCTGCTTGTCCAGTGTCCGCAGCATATTAAACAAATTTGCTGCTGCTTCTACCAGATCGCCAGTTTCACTGAGGTTTTGCAATTTGTCTTCTGATAAATCACGGGCAGAACCGCCACCGCGAATGCCCATGAATTTCAAAGAGCCAAAAGCCAGAAGTGCTTCTTCGGGTTCGATCTCTACAGCGTTCAATCGCAAGCTGGCATTTGGAGCGTAATGTCTCAGTAACTGGCCCGGAGATCGGGGTTTTTCATGATTCCCCATATCATATTCGATAGTCTGTCCTGTCACCCGCTCTATATCTTCTGCTGTAATAGCGCCAGGCCTGAGTATTACAGGCTTCTCGGAAGACAGATCTATAACTGTGGACTCAAGACCAATCTGGCAGCTTCCTCCAGCTAAAATCATCTCAATTCTGTCTCCAAGACTTTCGGCAACATGTTGTGGTGAAGTGGGGCTGATATTGCCGGATCTGTTGGCGCTGGGGGCCGCGACGGGTATGTTTGCTTCTTCCAGCAGTTCTCGTGCCAAATCATGTTCCGGTACTCTAACGGCTAAAGTAGGCAGGCCGGCGCTTGCCAGTTCGGAGATGGCGCATTTATTTCGGCGGTGCATTATCATAGTCAAAGGGCCGGGCCAGAAACTCTCGGCAAGCTCTTGTGCTAAATCATTAGCTTCAACATGTGAGAAGGCTTTTTCTTTTTTAGCAAAATGGACAATAAGCGGATTAAACTGGGGCCGGCCTTTGGCTTCGAAAATACGAGCTACAGCTTTATCATCCAGAGCATTAGCTCCAAGGCCATAAACAGTTTCTGTAGGAAAAGCTACCAGCCCGCCATTTTGCAAAACCCTGGCAGCTTTATGAATTGATTCCCACGATGGTGCAATGATTTCTGGCATTAGTCTTACGCATTTGCTTTATGCAAGGTGCCGCCCGTGAGAGGTTCCGGAACGCCTGTCGTTTGGGGCATGCTGACGGGCAAACCAAGCAGGCTGCGCACTGCCAGGTAAGCAAAGCCTTCGGCTTCGGTGGCGTCACCATTCCAACCTATTTCCTCTACCGGGCAAACAGGGAGGTCCAGCACACGGTTTAAACCAGCCATCATTACCATGTTATGGCGGCCTCCCCCGCATATAAACAGCTCTTTCGGGGGGACTGGAAGAAATTCAAAAGATTTGCGAGCAGAAAAAACAGTAAACGCTGTGAGCGTTGCCGCTCCTTCTGCATCTGCAAGCATCGAGGTGTCCGATACGTCAAAAGTGTTACGGTCCAGCGATTTGGGGGGCCTCATTGAAAAATATGGATGAGACAGCCATTTCATCAACAGATCCTGATTAATGGTGCCGGAAGCCGCCAGCAGGCCATCGCTATCGTAATACATTTGCTTGCGCTTTGAGACAAAGTCGTTGATCAGGGCATTCCCCGGTCCGGTATCGAAAGAGAGAATATTGTGTTCCTGAAGCCCGCCAATCCAGGTAACATTGGCAACACCTCCGATATTTAAAACGGCGCAAGGTAGTTCGTGGCCACCAGCCATTACCAGAGCACGATGATAAAGCGGCAATAATGGCGCTCCCTGACCTCCGGATTTAACATCTTGAGAGCGAAAATCATTGATGACATTGATACCGAGTTCACGGGCCAGCAGGCGGCCATCTCCCAGTTGCCAGGTAAAACGCTTTACCGGAACGTGAGTGATGGTTTGACCGTGGAAGCCGATAATATCAATGTCTTCCGCTTTCGTATCGGTGACGTTCAGCAGTTCCCTGACAGCATCTGCATGAGCGAGGGTTAGTTCTTTTTCTGCTCTGGCAATCTTGCTGCCAGTGTCTTCACGGGAGCCCATATATCCAAGGATTTCCAGTCGCAGATCAGGATCAAACGGCAGGCTGGTAAATCCTAAAGGCTTGACCATGCTTTCGCCATCGGTAAGCAATAAGGCTGCATCGATACCGTCCACTGACGTACCGCTCATTAAACCTATAGCTAGATACTGATTTTTTGAGTCCATAATATTAAGGGATAGCTGTAAACCGGACACAAGTTAAGAGAAAACTTGCAGCTTCGAGGTCTTATCCTTCTGGACAAAATAGCGAGCCTGCATATAAAACTACATTATGAATTACAAGAGCGATTTTCTGAATGTATTGGCGCAGCGCGGGTTTATTAATCAGTGCAGCGATTTTGAGGGCCTGGATCAAAAGCTTTGTGAAGGAATACAAAGCGCTTATATCGGTTTTGATGCTACAGCTCAGAGCCTGCATGTAGGTAATCTGACAGGCATCATGATGTTGCGCTGGTTCCAGGAATGCGGCCATAAGCCGATTACCCTGATGGGCGGAGGCACCAGCAAAATCGGCGATCCGTCTTTTAAGGACGAACAGCGCAAATTGCTGGACGATGAAACGATAGAAAGCAATATCGAACATATTCGCAAGACCTGCTTCAATCAGTTCCTGAAATACGGTGACGGGCCAACAGATGCCATGATGGTCAATAATAATGACTGGCTGGCGGAACTTAACTATCTGTCGTTTCTGCGAGATTATGGCAGGTATTTTACCGTAAACCGCATGTTGTCATTTGATTCGGTGAAATCCCGGCTTGAGCGGGAAAGTCCGCTTTCTCTACTGGAGTTCAACTACATGGTCATGCAGGGCTATGACTTTCTTGAACTCTACCGTCGTTACGGGACAATATTGCAGATGGGTGGTTCGGACCAATGGGGTAATATAATCAACGGCGTCGAGCTGGGCCACAAGGCGGACCGGGTGCAATTGTTTGCGCTAACCGCACCGCTTCTCACGACCCCGGACGGAAAGAAGATGGGCAAGACCGAAAAGGGCGCGATCTGGCTGAATGCAGCGATGCTCAGTCCTTATGAGTATTATCAATATTGGCGCAATGCAGATGACGTTATGGTTCCGACATTGCTCAGACGTTTTACCATGTTGTCTATGGAAGAAATTGAGAGACTGGATAGCCTGGAAGGTCAGGAAATCAACGAAGCCAAAAAAGTGCTGGCGTTTGAGGCAACCAAACTTTGCCACGGCGAAAAGGCGGCGAAAGGTGCGGAGAGAACTGCTCAGATGATTTTTGAGAAAGACGGCGTGGGTAGTGATATGCCCACGCTCCTAATTAACAGAGAACGACTTCTATCAGGATTATCTGTAATTGATCTGTTGCTGGAAGCTGGATTGGCTTCCTCTAAATCTGAAGCAAGAAAGCTAATTCAGCAAGGCGGTGTAAAAATCCATAAAGATAAGGTTTTAGAAGTCGAAAAGACGATTTTTCTACAAGATTTCCAAAGGTATAACGGTTATATAACGATATCAGTTGGAAAGAAAAAGCATGTACTTGTGAAGCTAAAAGAAGATTAATTAACCGCCCTCGAATAAAATTCTTCTCAAGATACCTGGAGCCAGTGCTGCAAGAGGATTGACTATAATATCAGGTTCCTTGAGTGCGCCCTTGACGGTATAAGTAGCAGCGAAAATCGCTCCTCCGGCTCCTCCTGCCAGCAGGTCTCCCACTAAAGGTATGGCGCCTATTATCGAGTTGAGCATCGATAGGGGGACGATAGTGCCGGAAAGGTCTATCTGGTTAGTTTCTCTATCAACCACTCCTTCAAAGGTAAGGCCGAGCGAGTTACCTGAAGTACGGCCTTCCTTTACTACCAGCAAAGCTCCTTGCGGGCGTGAGAGCCAGTCGAACTGGGCTTCCAGTCTCGAAAAAATTATACCTTCATTGCCAAGCAGCTGGTTGATGCCGGGCAGGCTCATAGCGCTAAGAAGCCGTGCCAGAATAGGGGCATTGATAACCCGGAAGTCACTAAGCTGGGCGACACCGGCCAGATCGCCACCACGAACAGCATGGCCCGAAGGGTCTCCCTGGATCGTAAGTTTGCCTCCCACAACATTGTCGTAAAGGCCAAAAGCACGCAAGGTGGCTCCGGCATCAGTAGCTTCCATGCGAAACTCTTTACGCCGGGTCAGTTCGTCTGGCTTATAGCGTAAATAGATATCGCCTTTACCTGCCAGAGCATCCATTTCCAGTTGGGTTATGTCGCCTGTATTATCAAGCGTCATGTAAAGTTTTACTGTGCTGACAAAGCGGTCTTCGATGGTCTGCATTGTCGCGACGTCTGCAGATATGATCATCGGAGAATCATTTTTCTGCTTTTGAACCGGGTAGGCTTGATTATTGGCTTTGGCTTTATTAGTCCCATCCAGGAAGGGGCGCGCATCAAGATAAGCGCCTTTCAGCGCCATCTTGATTAACCCCTCATTTTCCCGTTCATACTCAATGCCGAAATCATTCTTGCCCATGGAAAGATGCTCGATGCGGGCCCTGTTGACGTCGGTTTTGCCTTTGACTTCGCCAAAAGTAAGCTTTCCCCCACTAAGAGAAAGTGAGGGTGCTGTAGCTCTAAGGCTGTTAACCTCGACGGGCTCGCCATTAAAAAGCTTTACACGAAGCGAACATTCTCCTTCACGACCAACAGGTTTGCTGTAACTGAGAGGTTCGAATTTCAAAGTGACCGGTTTAAGATCTGCGCTAATATTTACAGTACTATGCCCGGAAATTTGATAAGTATAGATGATATCAAGGGGAACCGTCCCGCTAAGATATTCATCCAGCTCTACACCAAAATGGCCGCGAAGCTCCCGGTCTGCATTAATTTTAGCTTTGACCTGACTGGAAAATGGTTTTCCTTCAGAAGAAAAATATTGTTTCCAGCTAAAGGAAACATCTCTGCCGGAGAGAAGCCCTGAGCCATTAATGTCAAAAGCTTCTTCGCCTACCTCTATTGAAAGAGGTCCGCCGCCAAGTGGCAATCCTGAGACCATATCCGGAAGCAGCACATTATTAAATGTACCGCTGGCAGCAATTTTTACTTCCTCTTTTTTAAGGTCTTTGACTGTCGGAAAACGGACATTTACAGATAAATCTGCAGCTCCTTTGACCTGGTCGATGTCAAGTCCAAGCTCATCACCATAACCAATAGGTTCTCTGGCCAGGTAAGCGAGAACTTCTGCAAGCGGGCCTTCAAGCTTGGCGTCGATGTTGGCGGTCCCGCCGCCAGTTGTCATGACATCCAGAAAATCCAGTTTGATTTCTCTGGCTTCCAGTTCTCCAATCATGGCTTGACCAGTAATGAAAAGCCGGTTTTCTTGATAATCAAAGAAGCCTGTTCCTCCAGATTGCATTGCAGGCATTAACGGCGCCTGATAATCGACATCCACCCCTTCAAAATCAAATTTTGCGTAAAGCTGTTCGAGCGACACATTAAAATCTTCTTTTGCAATATTGAGAGCGCCCGTCAATTCGAAGTTTTTGAACTCGCCATTTTCCATCCTTTGAACAAGCCACTTGTGGGCGGTAGTTTCTGAAAGAGAAGGAGGGAACACTTCTTCGATTGTGCTCAAAGGCAAAGAAGAGATGGAGGCCTTTATCGGAAGAAAGATCTTGTCTTCTTTAAGAGAGGTTTCTGTAACTGCGTTCAGTTTTATATCTGCAAATGACAGGCTGGCTTCAGGAATGCTCAGGATACCACTATCATGATTGTATTCAATCAAGGCGTTGAAGTAGCTGAACTTCTGAGGATCGGGATAAATTTCCGGAAGCAGAATTGTGCCCCCATTCGAGGATATTTCACTCGTAACGATTTTGGTATGAAGCTGTCCGTCAAGCCAGATTTTGACTTTAGCGTCTAAAGTAAGCTCATGTCCTTCAAGCCAGGCGAAAGAATCAATTTTCTTTTCCAGCAAATCAGGGTCGAAATTTTCTACCTGGCTTGAAAAAGTAAATACGTCAGTGTCGCCTTTGTATTCGAGAGAAGCTTCCATGGAGGTCTGGCCGGATTCAGACGAAATCAAAAGCAGGGAGGAAATAAGGGCGCCGCTTTCTGACCTGCTGATTTCAAAACTGGTATCAGGCAATTCCCAGTTTGCTTTTAATTTTCTGTCCTCAAGGGTTAGGCGAGCGCCTTCTATTTCCAGCAACTCCAGTTCTGACAAAATATCTGGAACCGTTCCATTCGTATCTCGGCGCGCCCATGTTTTAAAGGTCGCAAGCATTTCGCTGGAGATATTGTCTTTCTTTGGCGCCTTTTCTTTGGGCAAGCCAATTCCAAAAGTGCCATCTTCCGATCGTAAGATATGCAGTGACGGTTTCTTTAAAAGTATTGATTGCGGATGAATATCTCCCGAAGCGAGAGAAGAAAGCGACAATATAAGGCCTGCTTCATCTACTGAAAAAATACCTGTATTTTCAGCGCCAAAAAGACTAACGCCTTTCAAGCCTATCATCACAGGAGCGGAAGGCTCCGGCCATTGCAAAGCTATTTTTTCAACGGCAACAAATATTCCGCTTTCAGGGTCAGTCAGTGCTTGTTCGACATACTCACGGGCGAAGTTCAAAGGAACAGGGCCTGTCGATAAACGCCACATTAAAATACCAGAGGCGATTACCAGCAAAACGGTCAGCACAGCCAGTATTTCCAGTGCTACAATAATACATCTACATGCAAATTTCCCGGCTAGACGCTTCATATCCCTGCAATGATACGTGATCGTTTTTTTGACGCTAATACATTAGCAGATTTTTTCAGGATGTAATGTGCAGAAGATTTACTCTTTGCGGTTTATCCTTTTGAGACCATTTCCAGGAACGCCAGGTGCATCGGTGAAGGGGCTTGCAGGTTTAGCTCTGCATGGAAGGTGCTGGCCATATATTTCCCTTGTTTTACCCATAGAGGCTTGCCGTCGCGTTCGGAGATAATCTCTATTTCAGGGTCTATTGCCTCAATTACCGGCGCGCGAATAAAGGAGACGGTATAGCCATTTATGTCCTGCTCAATGCTTTCGAGCTGGCGGCCATAGGCGTTTCTTCGCACTGTGATTGGCAGGAGATGAAAGCTCTTTTGGGCAGGATTTAAAACCTTGTCCGCCATAAGGATTGTCCCGGCGCAAATTCCCCAGACAGGTTTGCGTGAAAACTGTTCTTTCATCACCTCCTCAAGGCCGAAATTATCGATCAGTTTGAGCATGGTGGAGCTTTCGCCGCCGGGAAGAATAAAGGCGTCGACTTTATCGAAATCATTCTCTTTAAGGACTTTTCTGTATTCGCATCCCGCAGACTCGATATGAATGCGATGACGCTCTATGCATCCTTGAAGAGCCAGAACGCCGATAACAGGAGAATTCGAGGTGCTGCCCATTAGCCCGCCTGCTACCAGCCTCGACCTGCAAGACGTTCTTCGGCGTCCAGTTCGTGGATATCAATACCACGCATAGGATCTCCTGACAGACCCTTTGACGCTTCAAGTACCATTTTCGGGTCATCGTAATGAGCCACGGCTTTAACGATAGCCTTGGCGTAAGCGGGCGGGTTATCGCTCTTGAAAATGCCGGAGCCAACAAAAACAGTTTCCGCGCCTAATTGCATACATAATGCTGCGTCTGCAGGAGTTGCTACGCCACCAGCAGAAAAATTAGGGACAGGCAAACGGCCTTCCTTGCGAACGATTTTCAGCAACTCATAAGGAGCGCCGAGATTTTTGGCTTCGGTCATAAGTTCTTCGTTTTCGAGATGGAGCACGCGCTTGATGTCCTGATTGATCTGACGCAGATGACGGACTGCTTCAACAATATTGCCAGTGCCAGCTTCACCCTTGGTGCGGATCAATGCCGCTCCTTCGCCTATGCGTCTCAGGGCTTCATCAAGGCAGGTAGCGCCGCAAACAAAAGGCACTTTAAAGGCGTGCTTGTTAACGTGATATTCTTCATCAGCGGGTGTCAGGACTTCACTTTCGTCAATAAAATCTACTCCCAGCGCTTCCAGTACCTGAGCTTCGGCGAAATGACCGATCCTGCATTTGGCCATCACCGGAATGGAAACATTCTCCATGATTTCCTGAATAAGCTCGGGGTTGGACATGCGGGCTACGCCGCCCTGCTTTCGGATATCGGCAGGCACACGCTCAAGAGCCATGACTGCTACCGCTCCCGCATCCTCGGCGATCTTTGCCTGGTCAGCGTTAACTACGTCCATAATCACGCCGTTTTTAAGCATTTCGGCGAGACCGGTTTTGATGTTGATAGTATTGGCTGAAGTTGACTCGCTCATTTTAGCCGTGCCTTTCCTCTAATTATATATGCCGATGGCCATTAATAAGCATATCCGGTAATAAAAAGGAAGCCCGGAAGGTATTCTGCCGGGCTTCTCAATCGAGATATTTTTATGTTTTAGTGAGCCGGGCGAGGATCGAAGTCAGGATAAGCTTCCAGACCGACTTCTCCCATATCAAGGCCGTATCTTTCCTCGCGCTCGCTAACCCGAAGGCCGATAGTGTATATCATTAGCAGCCAGCTCATCGTAGTCACTACGGCGACAAATGCGCCAACAGCGAGAACGCCGACATGCCGCACGGTCAAACTGCCGCCACCAACTCAGCCGACCGACTCCCCTCC
>CAZJRT010000020.1:0-14151 GCA_964548445.1 uncultured Pseudobdellovibrionaceae bacterium | reverse complement strand
GATCTCTATGTAAAGGTTAACTAATTAACCTGCTGAAGGAGGCTTCGGACCTTCCTGTTTTTGAATGCGTTTCGGGCTGTTCGGGCCAATACCGGCATCGGTCTTATCATAGCCTTCCTGATAACCTTCTTTGGCCACATCAGCAAGAGACTTGGCAACATGGGTTGTTGCGCCTGCTACACCGCCTGAAACACGGATTGTCGTATCAGCAACGGTACGGACATCATAATCTATGCGTCCGATAACGGCATCGGTAAATGCCTTGCGCCGGGCAGATGTTGCTTCGTCATAATTTTCATATGCCGCTGCACGCTTTTCAAAATATTCCTCATGAGCCTGGCTGATAGTCACAGTCGTTTCAATACCTGCATGATACTTTGTCTCTGCAATATCTTTACGAACTTCTTTTGCCGTAGCTTTAAGAGTTTTCCTGCTCTCACTCAAAGCTGCTTCAGCTTTAGCAAGTTCTGCCTTGATACGTTCTACTTCGGCTTCTTTATCATTGACGTCTAGTGTGGCCGTCGTAATTCTCATGTCGCCAGCATTTTTGGCAAAATTGGTTTTTGCTTCTGCTGCTTCTTTTGCAAGATTGATTTTGTCTTGCAAAGATTCATTTGCCTGTGTCAGCGCTTCCTCACGAGCTTCTTTAGCTTGATTGACAGTCTCTGTGCCTGCCTTCCAAACTTGTCCCGGGCGTGGACGGGTAACTTCTGGTTTGGCTGGTTTAGTGTTAGCTGCCGTTGTTTCTTCTGCTTCGTTTTCACCTTCCGGACCTTGGAACATGGTAGTCTCCCTCTAAAAGAAAAAATAATTTTGATATCCGCAAAAGTTAACCGCCTTTAATATTGGCAGATTTTACGAAAACCCTAAGCGGCCCGATTCATAGCTATCTCTTATGAAAAAATCAAGTCTTTTTGAAAAAAACTACGGAAGCCCAGAAAAAACTTTTCTGCTCCCGATGTCGTGATATTCTACGCGCCTTCACTGAAGGGCTGGCTGTATGACGACTGGACAAGTAGTATTTCGGTTATGTGAATTGCTGGTGCTCCTGATGATTGGAGTGACAGCTTTTACGACGAGGCATTATGCTTTTATGCCTGGTGTTATAGGGCTTCTCGGTACATTTGCACTGGTATTTTCCAAGGACCATGAATTTCGTTACCCGGTTAGGCTGGGCTTCTTGCTTTTGTCTTTTGTGGCTTTGGGGCTACTAAGTTCTTTATGGTCGATTAATGCGCCTGAAACTATTGAAAGAGCACTCAAAGTCGGCGGGGTTTTTCTGGGCGGCTGGTTTTTTATCGCGCTCTGCATGAATTATCCATTGGAAACATTGGGTCAGAAAGCAAAATTTTTGCCTGCCATGTTTTTATTTGTGGTGCTCTTTTTGGTAATGGATCTGGTATCAGGTATGCCCATTTATCTTATGATACATGATTTGGGTCCTGAGTTCTCCGAGCATTATTTTGAATATAACAAGGAAATAGGGGCAGTAATATTTTTGTTTCCAACTGCCTTAACCTTCTCATATTTTTATTGGCATAGGGCTGGTGTAATTGCTCTTTTGATACCCGTGTTATTTCTGCTGACCCTATCCGCCAGCCAGTCTGCACAGCTTGCTTTTGTTGTGGGCTTAGGTGTTTTTGCAATTTTCAAATATTTTCCAGGCCAATGGAAACCGGCATGGACTGCAATTGGTACTATAATCATAGCCGGAATTTTATCCTCGCCCTTTATTGCTCCATGGCTTTTCAGAAATACTGCTGAACTCTTTATGATGCATCCTTTGCTGGTAGATTCTGCTGCCAGTCCCAGGTTGGAGATCTGGGATTTTATCGGACGGAAAATTCAGGAACATCCTTTTTCAGGGTACGGTATGTATGCAACCAGATTTATAGAGGATTTCGAGACTCGTCAGCTTTATTACAAGTCTTCTACGTTGATGCATCCTCATAACTCTGCACTTCAGCTCTGGCTGGAGTTTGGGGTCGCTGGTGCTCTGGCAGGGGCAGGGGCGGCGATATATCTGCTTTCGTCCTGTTTTAAAGCAGAAAAGCCGGCTTTAAGCCGGCTGTATTTCTCTCTTTTCTGCATGCTTTTAATTGTTTCCCTGCTAGGCTGGGGGCTCTGGCAAGCGTGGTGGCTTGGATTGGTGTTCGCTGCTTCCGGCCTCACAATACTGGCAGGACGCTTTGTCTTTAATCGGTAAGGCCGTCTTTGACGAAATGCCGATCACAATAACCGCATTTGACTGATCTTTTCAGTCCAAAGCTGTAAAATACCATGGGATGACCGAGAGATCCGCCGCCTCCATTGCAACTTATCTCATCGGCATCCTCGATGACATGAATTAGTTCAGGATAGTGAGTGGTCATATCTTTTTACCCCTGTTAAGAAATTATTATCCTGATAATAATAAACATTACAAGAACACTTAAGGTTCCCCTCCAAGACGTGCTCAAGGGATGATGGATAAAATTAAATATATAGATAATTCGGCAATTAAGGGCAGAGAAGACAGCTATGTCACTATAGCTGTTAAAGTAAGTGAAGTGCTGGAAAGCTGGCGATCTTCATTATTCAGCTTTGAATGGGTTACGCCGGATCTGGAAATTAAAAAGCTGAAGGACCTGCCAGAAAGAGAGAGGCAAAGGCGGCTTTTGGTGGAAGAGGATATTCGTTCAGGCAAGCCGTTAGAAAAGCCTATTCTCGGGATCGGGATGCTGGATAATGTGGAAATAGGCAGTGGTCGCGCAGTGTTTCTGACTTTGGCATCGATGGGTGCTGAAGAGATTACGGTTCATGTCCCGATTATATATAAAGATGATTTCGAGCAGTTTACCAGGGAAGCAGGTTAGGCGATGGCAAGAGTTCGGGAAAGCGGCAATGCTTTGGTTTACGTGCTGATCGGCACCGTGCTTTTTGCGGCTCTCAGCTACGCAATCTCGCAGAGCAGCCGGGGCAGTTCATCAACTTTATCCGAAGAAAAAGCAGCATTGGCAGCAACTGAAATTATTGAATTTGCCTCCACATTAACTACAGCAACGAAACAAACTATGTTGCGCGGGTATCAGGCCAGCGAACTCGATTTCGAGAATAACTTTGTTGCCGGATATAACAACGCTGATTGTTTAGATGGATATTGTGAAATTTTCGGACCGGAAGGAGGGGCTATAATATATAAAACACCTCCACCGGATTGGTTTGACAGTTCGCAATCGGCATCAGTTGGTTATGGTGAGTGGGTTTTCTCAGGAAGCAATGCAGTAAGTCAGGTCGGCTCTGATACGACAGCAGATCTGCTTGTCTTTCTTCCTTATCTCAAGCAGGAGATTTGCACCGCCATAAATGACAAGCTTGGCATTACTAATCCATCCGATGATCCTCCACAGGAGACAGATACTATTGATGGGTATGTAAACAAATTTACCGGCACCTTTAGCGATGCCGATACGCTGGTTCTGCCAGATCCGGATAAAGGCAAAACAGCCGCCTGCTTTGAAAGCGAGAACAACCCATCCGCAGGCACTTACCATTTCTATCAGGTGCTGGTGGCCCGCTAGATTATTGTTTTTTCCATTGAGGACCTTGAGAGGTGTCCTCGATGATTATTCCCTCAGAAGCCAGTTGATCACGAATTTCGTCGGCTCGGGCGAAGTTTTTTGATGATCTTGCTTGCTGGCGCTCTTCCAGTAAGCTTTCAATTCGGGCAACATCTACGCTATCATCCGCAGATCCATAACCCAGCCAGACTTCCGGGTTGTTCCCTAAAAGGCCCAGTAATTCACCGGCAGCCAATATCTGACCTTTCAGGTGTTGCCGTTCTTCAAATGTTTCGGCTTCAGCGGCAGTTTTGACAAAAACATTCAAAGCAGAAAGAGCCTTGGGGGTATTGAGGTCGTCACACAGGGCGCTAAGAATTGTTTCGGGAACCTTCCGATCTTCGGGGTTTGGTTCAGGAACATCCTCAAGCTCCCGCAGGTGTTGATACATGCGATCAAGCGTTCGCTTGGATTGCTGCACCCCCTCACTGGTCCAGTCTAAAGGCTGGCGGTAGTGTGCGGATATCAGGCTGTAGCGAATGGCTTCACCCGGCACTTCCTGAAGCAGGTCATGAGCGAGTATTACATTGCCAACCGATTTGGCCATCTTTTCGCCTTCGACGGTGACAACGCCGTTATGGATCCAGTAACGGGCAAAACCGGCGAGATCGTCTTCGCTACCGTGGGCGCAGCAGCTTTGGGCGATCTCGTTTTCATGGTGGGGAAATTTAAGGTCGGCTCCACCGCCATGAATATCAAAAGGTAGTCCCAATAGCTTCTCAGCCATGGCCGAGCATTCGATATGCCATCCCGGACGACCGCGTCCCCAGGGGCTGTTCCAGCCAGGTTGATCATCGCTACTTGGTTTCCAGAGAATAAAGTCTGCCGGATCTCTTTTGTAAGGAGCAACTTCTACTCTTGAGCCTGCAACCTGATCATCCCGGCTGCGGCCTGAAAGCCCACCATAATTGGGGAAAGAAGGAACGTGAAAGAGGACGTGACCTTCGGCAGCGTAGGCGTGGCCGTTATCGATTAAGGCTTTGATTAGCTCCTGCATATCGCCGATATGGGCTGTGGCGCGCGGTTGAAAGTCAGGAAGCTGCACTCCGAGAGCACCCATATCATGGTTATAGATATTGGCGTATTTCGTGGTTAAAGTCCCGATATCTTCACCACTGTCCTTGGCGGCCTTGATGATTTTGTCTTCTACATCGGTGATATTCGATACATATGTAACTTTTGGATACAGGTAGCGCAGCAGCCGAGCCAACACATCAAATACAACCGCCATGCGGGCATTACCTATATGGGCATAGTTATAAACCGTAGGTCCGCAGGCGTAAATCCGTACGTTTTCGCTATTTACCGGCTCAAAAACCTGTTTTTGCCGCGAGAGCGTATTATATAAAATAAGGTCAGTCATGCTAAAAAGTTTGGCTTTTTGATCACTTTTCTATTATATCCGAAGCTATGACCATAGAAGCAGTAAAGATGCCTGTAAACAGGTTTCCTGATGAAAGCTCCCGGCAACCCAGCAGGCAGGAAGCAGAGGAAGCTGTTCGCATATTGCTCCGCTATATCGGCGAGAACCCTGCGCGTGAGGGCCTGGTTGAGACGCCGGCCCGGGTTGTGCGTGCTTATGACGAGTTTTTCTCCGGCTATAACGCCGATCCGGTTAATGAACTTCGCAAGACCTTCGATGATATTAACGGCTATGATGACCTCGTGCTCGTTAAGAATATCGATTTTGTTGCGCACTGTGAACATCATATCGTCCCTATTATCGGTCATGCTCATGTCGGCTACTGGCCTGATGAAAAGGTAGTTGGGATCAGCAAGCTGGCAAGAGTTGTCGATATTTTCGCAAAACGTCTGGTGTCTCAGGAAAACATGACTACACAGATTGCCGAAGCCATAGACTTTGCGCTCAAGCCCAAGGGTGTTGCTGTGGTCATCGACGCCGCGCATCAGTGCATGAGCACAAGAGGCGCGAACAAGATAAACGCCTCGACCGTGACCAGCAAATTCACCGGGGTTTTTCTCGAAGGCGAAGATGCGCGCAGCCGTTTTCTGGAAGCGATTAAAAGCTAAACTTTCTATTCTCGCCAATGCTCTGGCTTATCCATTGCCAATGCACACATTATCGTACCGCTACAATCTCCTGGAACGCCGGTGCGTAATTCCTGAACCATCCAGGCATTTGCATCTTTTTCGGGAATTGGATAAGGCGCTTGAAAGCCCAGAATGGCCGCAGGTTTGAAGCCGTGTTTTGGGTAGTATTCAGGATGTCCGAGTACAAACACGAGATCTGTGCCTCGGTCTGACAATATTTTCAGTCCTGCCTTTATCAGCTGTTCGCCAATACCCTGACGCTGAAATTCCGGAATGACCGCGAGCGGTGCCAGAATATAAACTGACAGTGAGTTATCCGGAGTTAGATGGGCTTTTGTAAACATAATATGCCCGACTGGAAGCTCATCCTTAAAAGCCAGTAGCGATACAATCGGCTCTGCTGTTGGATCACTGGCAAGGCCTTTTACCAGATCAGGTACTTCTTCAGATCCAAAGGCCGCGCGCTCCACCGCAAGAACAGTTTCCAGATCATTTTTCAGTGCTTCGCGTATCAGCATTTTGATAGTTTCCGGTTTATCAAATGTCTTTCTTCTTTCTGTAGTTCAGGTACATAAAAAAGTATAATTAAAAATATAAATGAGAAATTGTCAGAGCATGCCTTGACCTGGGCGGAACTAATGAGCTATAAGCCCATTACCTTAAATGTCATCAGTGATGATATTTCTTTGACGCGGGGTGGAGCAGCCCGGTAGCTCGTCAGGCTCATAACCTGAAGGTCGTAGGTTCAAATCCTACCCCCGCAACCAATTTTTCCATTTATATTTCAATTACTTAACAGGCATTTCGATGCGATGCAAATCGAAACCCTGCATCGGATTTGGAAGCAATTCGGAAGCAAATTCCTGATAACGCATTAGAAACAAAGCGCAAACAAGACCGTTCCCGGACTCGCTTCCCGTGTTGCCGTGATGCGGTTTTTCACATTCTTTTCATTAAAAATATAGCTGAATTCGTAGTATTCCTACGGTTACAGAGAAAAAATTAAAGAGATCGCTTGTTCTCGTATCATCTATGATATATTTTATAGGTTCATCTAAAAACATTATATTGGAATAAATAAGTTTATTATCAATAAGTTGATTGATTGACAAATCTTTAAAAATGTCGTATATTTGTAAGTATAAATTGTCGTGTTTTTGCAGGATTGGAAATGACCGGAAAACGCTTGAAAACATTGGGAGACAAGGTGTCTTACCGCATTGCTCGCAGTAAGCAGAATGTTTTCGTGCGTGAAGATTTTGAGGATCTGGGAGGTTATGATCAGGTTGGCCGCGCTTTGCGCCAGCTGGCCAGGACTGGAAGGCTCGTCAAAATCGGTTATGGTCTTTATGCCAAAGCCAGGGAATCTTCGCTCAGCGGCAAGACTGTTCCTGTGAAACCGTTGCCGGATCTGGCCAAAGAAGCGATAGAGCGTCTGGGGATGAAGGCGTATCCTTCGCAGCTGGAGCGGGATTACAATGCCGGACGCACGACCCAGGTCCCTACAGGCCGCCTGATCGCCGTTAAGGGCCGCATCAGCCGAAGAATCGGCTATAATGGCGCTTATGTCAGCTACGAACGTGCAGCCGCCAGATAAAACACTCTTTGAAGAAGTCTCTCTCGAAACGGGGATCGCTGCGGCTTTTGTCGAAAAAGACTGGTTCGTCACACAAGTTATTGCCGTTCTCTCAGGGATAAAAGTTGAAGGGTATGAGATTATATTCTCCGGCGGTACGGCTTTATCTAAAGCGCACGGACTGCTTCAGCGTTTTTCCGAAGATATCGATTTCAGGATTTTAACAGAGAACACAGGCCGAAAAGCTCTGTCGGGCTACAAGAATACTGTCGTTGAAAGGCTGAGAGAAAGCGGGTTCGATATAAACGAGCATCAGATCAAGGCCAGAGACGGTAACAAATATTTCTCCATCGATCTGGATTACGAAACCCGGTTTGATCGCTCGGACGCTCTGCGCCCTCATATGCAGATTGAATTGACGGCAAGGAATATTCAGCTTCCGGCTGTCTATTTGCCTGTCCATTCTTTTGTCAGCAAATTGAGTGAGCAGAAGCCAGAAGTTGCCAATATTGGCTGTATTGATCCGGTTGAAAATGCGGCTGATAAATTAAGTGCTCTGGCCTGGCGCATTCCTGACAGAGTGAGGGGTGATGAGTATGACGATCCAGCGGTCGTGCGGCATCTTCATGATCTGGCTGTTTTGAAATCTACAGCCCTGAAAAGCGGTATATTCCCTAAACTGGTTTTGTCATCCATGAGTCACGATGACAGGCGCTCGAAAAATAATCCTGATTTTGCCGGGCTTGCTGTTCCTGCAAAATTTAAACAGATGTTTGATGTACTGGAAACGGATGACGAATATCAGCGCGAATATGAGCGTTTTGTAAAGGGTGTATCTTACGCGCCGGAGGAAAACATCCCCAGTTATGAACAAGCGCTCGATGCAGTCCGGGCATTGGCTAAAGCCGTGACAAGTTGATCAACGTTTATACAGCTACTTTAAATTTCCTGCGATAAGTGTACTCAGAGTACCGTTATCGTCATAAAAATAAACCAAAACGCCGTTAGCTATTCTCGAAATCGATAATCTCATCCAGAGACGCCATGACGGCCTGCTCAATTTCTATGGCGATATGATCTTTGCCGGGATTGTCATGATGTTTGTGTGCCCGCTGGTAGCCATAAGCAATGCCTTCCTCGACGGCGCGTTCGATCAGCCTGTAGGTCTTGAACCGGATATGCTTTATTTTAATGTCTTCGTTCATTTTACCTCCACTGGTTTTCTGTAAGGGTCAAAATCTTCGCACAGATTGCCGCCGAAGGCATAACCGCGCGGGTTGGAAATTATCCGGGTTTTGCCAAATATCTGATCGTTGGGCTGGTGCGTATGGCCATACACCCAGAGATCGGGCTGATATTGGTCGATGATTTTGATCATGTCCCGGGACGTGTAAGCAGGTTCAATTTCTCTGTCTCCGTGACGGTTTAATCCCGTTGGCCCCGGTATCGGCGCATGATGCGATAAAACGACCCTCGGCCCCGATAAATCGGTTTCAAACCATTTAGTCAGGTTTGAAACATAGCTTTGATGGGATTTTAACGTGTCTTCCGGCGTCAGCTTTTGCGTTTTATCCGTGCGAATGACCGAGTAATCATTCATATACTGCTGCGCGTAACGCATAGCGTGGCAATTACCGCCATCAAAATCCGTCCACATCGTACCGCCATAGAAATGAACGCCATCAATTTCGACGGCACTGTTTTTCAGATAATGGACATTAGGGATTTTTCGGCTGATCCATTTGAGCGCCTCCTTTTCCGCAACTTCCATATTGGTGTCGTAATATTCATGATTACCGGCGATATAAATCACGGATTTGTCCCAGAACCTTAAGAGAAATTTGAGCGGTTTATAATGTTTGAAGCTGACGATATCCCCGGCAAGCAGCATGACATCGCCGTCAATATCGGTCGGTGGATGCCAGTTGTACCCAAATTCCAGATGCACATCGCTGTAGGTGAGTATTTTCATGATTGCTCCTTCGTCTGGATAGCGATGAACGCTTCGTTCGCAGGAACAGTCAAGGCAATATTGATTTTATTAGCAGCGCCAGCGCCAACGCCAATCGCCGATGTGACCTGATCAGGCTTTTTCGGCAGCAATCCGTTTCAGTTCCGATTCGTAATATTCCCTTGCGGCCTTGCGTGCCAGGAAACTGATAAAATCTTCCATTGCCGGATGCAGCTTCCCTTCAGGCGTCAGGGCATCGATGAAACGAAAATAATCGTCGGGCGGGCCGCTAAACGTACCATCATCGTGGATCGTGATATCGAAGCCGTTCTCCTGAATGACAGTCTGCGCTTTTTTCAGCATTTCCAGTGTGATTTCTGACATGACTTTTCTCTCATGCTCCTGTTTAAAAATCAACCGGCTTTCCCGCTGGATCGAAACCGGCACACTCAAAGCCACCGCGCTGAGGATAGCCCAGCTGGTTGGAAATAATCCGGGTCTTGCCGATCATTTGATCATCGCATTCATGCGTGTGGCCATAAACCCAGAGATCCGGCTGATACTTTTCGATGATTTCCACCATGTCCAAAGAATTAAAAGCGGGCATGAGCGGACTGTTCATGTATTGCGTGTCCGGGTTGATGACTGGGGCATGATGTGAGATTACGACTCGCGGTCCCGTCAGCTCTTCTTCGAACCAGGCAACCAGCTTTTCAATGTAGTTTCGGTGCAGCGGCAGGGCATCTTCCGGCGTGAAGTGGCTACCGTCATCATTGCGGATCAGCCTGAAATCATTCATACCCTGCCGGGCGGCCTGCATCGCCAGCGGGTTTTCATTATTAAAGTTGGTTCACATCGTACCGCCGAAAAAATGAACGCCGTCGATGCTGGTGGATTCATTCTGAAGATAGCGCACACGGGGCAGATGATCGTTCAGCCGTGCCCGAAACGCAGCTTCCGACTCACCCATTCGGCAGTTATAATATTCATGGTTGCCGGTTACGTATAAAACGGGTTTGTCCCAGTTTTCGAGTAGCGTGTGCAGGGGCTGAAAATTCCTGAAGGTGATGATGTCACCGGCCAGGATCATGATATCGCTGTCGATATTATCCGGTATCCTCCAGTTGCCCCCGAATTCGAGATGGAGGTCGCTGTAGGTAATGATTTTCATGGGCATTCCTCCTTTCCAGCATGGAGGCTTCATATCAGAGAATAGTCAAGGAGAATATAGCCTGCGGGCAATATTGCCGCTGTTTCCATCAAGTTTTAAAAATTAGGCTCATATTTTTTGCCATTCAATTTTAAACTCGCCAAGAGCACTTAGATATTCGTTCAGCGTAATGAAACCTACGCAGGGCTGCGCCCCGGTTTCTGAGATTTCGCCACTCGCCAGTTTCTTCGCCATAAGAATGGCGGGCATGCTGGGGATATACAGGCCGTCGCCGTTTCGGGCGACCAGATCGAAAGTAATGTCTTTGGGATGCCCGTCTTCGCCGCTGCCGGAGAGTTTCATATAAAAGCCGCTATCATCTTTGCCGAACGGATCAAAGATGCGGGATATTTTCAAAAGGAATGGCGCAAGGCCCTGTAAGGAGGGCAACAGCCGCAGGCGCACCAGCCACGATAAAGACCACAAGCCGAAATGCAAGATTTTCAGCTCCAGTCCGGCCTCAAACCGGATGGTTTTTAGTTCCGGGTAACGCTTGGGGAATATATCGAGGTCCGGGATATCACAATTTCCGAGCGGGCGCGTATTCAGGCTCCAGAACTTCCGGAATTTCAAATCATGCCAGCCGTAAACATCCTGCATTTCGCCGTTTATCAGGGTTTTGAAAGGCTTTCCCGCATAGCTGAGCACGGCGGAGGTCGTGGCCAGGCCGCGGTTGGTCAGCTGCGCCGTGGCAATGCCGTATTCAAGCGTCTCTAGCGTTTGAAATTCCCCTTTATATTCATCGACGATGGCAGCGGTCAGGCAGGGAACGGAGCTTGCGCCGGAGCAAATCAAAACGCCTTTGTCTTTGGCTTCCATATCAAGCTGCGTAATCCCCGCAACAAAGGCCCGCGCATCGGCAAGGTCAACGTAATGGCAGCCCTGTTTGATGCAGGCTTTGGCAACGTGATAGCCCTGCAATTGATACGGGCCGGAGGTGTGAATGACGATATCGGGTTTTAACGCCGCCAGGGATTGTTCAAGGTTGTTGTTTATATCAAGCGTGGCTGCTTCGGGCTTGTTTTTGCCATTGAACGTTTCGGCGTAGGCTTTTGCTTTATCCTGATTTCTGCCCGCAATAATGAGCTGGATATTGCTCTCACGTGCCAGGTATCTGGCAATAAAACTGCCGAAATTGCCGTATCCACCGATAATGAGAACGCGCGCCGTCATACCGGTTTTGCCGCCATGAGAAAGAAAACGATGACAAGGCCGGTAAAGGCGGGTCAGCCCAGCAGAAACCAGGTTTTAAAAAGCTTGTGATAGCGCGGCGGCAATACGGTGTCGTTTTTCACGGCCTCCGCCAGCATGTTTTTCAACTGGATTTGTATCCAGACCACCGGCAGCCAGCAGGCTCCGGCGATAATGTAAATGCCGTAGGTCAGCATCAGCCATAGATCGGTCCAGTCGTAGCCGACCATGTGAATGAGGGCTATGCCGGTAACGGGCTGGAGTATTACGGCGGGGAAGGTGAAAAGATAGTCAGCCAGTACCGTGTTCCGGGCGGCATAAAGTTTTTCGTGCGGGTTGTCGGTAAAATGGGAGCGGAACATAAAGAACGCTATTCCAATTCCTGTTCCGAAGAGTATGGTGGAGCTTATAATGTGAAGTGTTTTTATAAATAAATACAGGCTCATGCCATGAAGTCTAAACCAGACTACAGCTATCGCGAAGACCAAAATGTCCTGGATTTTGACGGTAGCCAAAACTTTTAATTCTTAAAATCTATAACCTCGGCTAGCTCAAGCATTACGGCCTGCTCAATCTCCATAGCGATATGATCTCTGCCAAGGTTGTCGGTATGTTTGTGCGCCCGGTTTGTGCTATCAGAAATGCCTTCTTCGATGGCGCGCTCGATCAGCCTGTAGGTATTGATCCGGATATGTTTTACTTGGCTGGAATATGCGATGGATTTAACAAAACAAGCCGCTGAAAGATTATGGCCTCCTTATAAAAGATAAAGGAGGTCGGCTCCACGGCGATGTTTCATCTGCCGTAATTATACTAACTCGGGTTAATCTGAGCTTTCTTGGGTAAATCATACTGCTCGTCCGGACTCTTTGCTTTTAGGAGAATGACAAGTTTGTCTTTTATCCGGCTAAGATCAACAGTCTTCCCGGCATAGAGCGCAGCGTCCAGATCGAGAAAAATCCGTTTGTTTTCCTCTTTCTCCGCATCTGGATTATTTATGATGAGCTTTTGATAAATGCTCATCAGCGAGGCGTTTTTCGATGTTCCTAAATGCTGGTGCGCATAGGTTTGCAGTGCCCTTTTTATACTTTGCGCCGTTTCCGCCTTTTTGATTATGGATAAGGAAGCCCTGTCTTCATTTGCGGCCTTAACAGGCTTGTGTGCAGGCTTTTCACCGTACCGTTCCCGGTTTTTCAACTTGTGCCACAAGATGATTACAGCGCAGAGAAGAACCGCGACCAGAAAGCCAAGGATAGCGATAACAATATGAAGCAGGCTGAAAGAACTTTGCGTGTCACGATCCAGAATGGCAGTGAGTTTTTGCGGCTGGACTTGTGAAGACACTGTATCCCCTTCTGTTTGATCTGGTTCCACAGGTGCTGTTTGCTCCGTGGCAGGCGGCGCTGTTTGTGCGAGCGTTCCGGGCGCAACGGATATCGTACGCGAAGGAACACTTGCATGAGCAATTTTTCCTTCCGCAATATTCCACCACGGCACCTTGATCTCGGGCAGGGTCAGAGAACCGCTTTTTTGCGGAATAAGCGTGTAGCTCTCCTGCCGCCATCCGTTGACTGTTTTACCGTCCTTGCTGATATCCTCGGCGGTTTCCGGCTTGTCGGCGTAAATTTTAAAATCCCCGTTTTCTTTGATTTGATCGCTCAGGCCGGGCAGAATTTTGCCGCTTGCGCCTTCGGCCACCATGGTCAAGGTCAGGGTTAGAGGCTCGCCTGCTTTGGCGTTATCCGCACCGCTTAAGCTATCCGATATTTGCAGATCATAAAGCGGCAGCCAGGGATCCATGGCTGCCGCCGGGGCTTTCACATCCAGCGTGACTTCATCACCGGCAACGGCAAACGGCTCGTAAGTGGCAAAATTGCCGAAGCCTTCAAACATGCTTAATGGACCCGGCATATCAAAGAAAGGATCGTTGAACAGGCTCCGCCGCTTGCGCTGCACGTCCGATACGATCTGACCCTGGAAAATATAGGATGGGATCTTTATCTTCCCGGCTTTTAAGGGCGTGATGAGATAGCGCGCTTCGATCACTTTGACGGGATTGCCTCCAACGCGCGCGTCATAGACGTTGGAATCGCCCAGCTTTTCAACGACAGCATCCGGAACGGTAAATTCCGGTATGCCGACATCACCAACGCTGCGCGCCGCGACCAGCTTGACCGTATAGAGGACAGGTTCATTCTGATAGGGGTTGCGGTTGCTGACATCGGTTTGAACGCTCAACGTTTTTGGTGCGGCTTCGCCCGCCCCGGCCTGCGGCGCGGACGCGGAGGACTTCTGAACACTTATATCGAGGGGATTTGATTCCAAACGCCCTTCATCCGTGTCAAGGCTTAGGGGCGGTATCCTGTAATCGCCCGCTTTGGGCGCTATCAGGACAAGTTGCCAGTTTATGCTGCTGGAGACGCGGTTATTGATAATGGTTGTTTGCGAGGACTGACCTTTGGATACAATGGTAAAATCTTTTTCCAGCGGCGCAAAATCCGGGCTGCCATTGGGCGAAGCCCCCGATAAGGACAGCTCCAGCCGGAAACTTTCGCCAGCAATAACCGTGTCC
>CAZJRT010000019.1:0-14192 GCA_964548445.1 uncultured Pseudobdellovibrionaceae bacterium | reverse complement strand
TCACGATCGTCGCCATAACCGAAACCTTAACCGGCGTCGTAGTATCCTGCCTCGCCCAGTAAGCAGTCGATAATACTTTGACACAAATATAAGCCGGCATACCAAGCGCATAACCCATAAGCACATAGCCTGTCATCAAAGTATCAGAAGCGGAAAATGCCCCTCGTTCAAAAAGAACATGAATTAACTGATGCGGGACTATTGCCAGCGCAATTGCCGCTGGAACGCCAAGCAGCAAACAAACTTCCAGCGCCCGGTTAAACAACCCTTTTGCTTCCGCAAGCTTATCAGCAGCCAGCGACCTTGAAAGCATCGGAAGCAAAGCCGTTCCCACAGCAATTCCGACAACACCAAGCGGTAACTGATTCAGGCGATCAGCATAATAAAGGTATGAAATAGATCCTTCAGGGAGTAGCGAAGCGATTATCAAATCTGCGAATAGATTGATGTGCATCACTCCGGCGCCAATTACCCCTGGCCCCATAAGCGCAAAGACCTTTCGAATTCTGAATGTCAATTTTGGTCGCTGTATGCGCAAACGAAAACCGAGCCGCATGGCATTGGCGAGCAGCCAGACAAACTGTAAAATACCAGCTACGAATATCCCCCAGGCCATCGCATGACCCGCAGTCTGTGCAAATCCACTCAGCAGCAAAGCCGTTATCAGAGTCAGATTGAATATAATCGGAGCTGATGCAAAAGGAGCAAACCGGTCATGTGCATTCAGCACGCCTCCCAAAAGCGAAGTCAGCGACATCATTAACAGGTAAGGAAAAGTAATTCTGCTTAATTCTACCGCTAGCGAGTACCGCAAGGCGTCATCACCAAATCCGGGTGCAATAACGTTAATCACCCAGGGCATACCAAACATCGCCAGCATCGTAAAAACTGACAACACCGCCAGCATCATCGAAAAGGCATTATTCGCAAAAATGTTGGCTTTTTCTTTTCCTTCTTTTTCCAGTGTTTCAGAATAAAGCGGTACGAACGACACACTGAAAGCACCTTCAGCAGTAACTCTCCTGAAAAAGTTGGGAAGCTTGAGCGCGACGAAAAAGGCATCCGCTACCGGTCCGGCGCCAAGAATTGCCGCTGTCAGAATATCTCTCGTAAAACCGGCTATTCGGCTAAGTCCGGTCATCCCCGCTACTGTAGCCATCGCCTTGACAAGTTTCATGGCCTATCTATTAGCAGGAAGCAGAATAAAGGCCAAGATGATCAAGAGCTGAAAAAATTCTTATTAAGCCTATATATTGTTGCGTCTTTGCTTCTTGCTGTTAAAAACAAACCATGACTCAAAATCCTGAAAGCAACTGGTTCGGCAGTAAATACGTCACTCCCGATGAAAAAGACGGCCTTGTAAGGGACGTTTTTGACTCTGTATATGGCAAGTATGATCTTATGAATGATCTTATGTCCGGAGGCATCCACCGTCTCTGGAAGGATCGCTTTATTAGCGAAATTCGCCCGAAACCCGGCAAAATCTATCTGGATGTCGCCGGGGGCACTGGAGATATAGCTTTTCGTATTCGTCGAAAAACCGGGCCGGATGCAAAAATCATTATATGTGATGTTAACGAAAACATGCTGAGCGCTGGGCGTGACCGGGCGATCAATAAAGGCTGGACGGACTTTGAGTGGGTTACAGGCAATGCTGAAAGCCTTCCGGTACCGGATTCGTCGGTAGATATCTATACAATCTCCTTCGGCCTGCGAAATGTTACGCATATAGATACCGCCCTTCAGGAAGCATTCCGTGTTCTGCGTCCGGGCGGCATGTTCTTCTGTCTTGAATTCAGCCGTGTGCAGAATTCTATGCTGGCAGGCGCGTACGACCTCTATTCTAAAGTAATACCTGAAATAGGAGAATTAGTGGTTAAAGACAGGGAAAGTTATGAATACCTTATTGAAAGTATCAGGCGTTTCCCCGCACAGAAAGAATTGGTAGCACGCATGGAAAATGCCGGCTTTCAAAGAGTGCACTACCATAATCTTACAACAGGGATATCAGCCATCCATCGCGGATATAAACAAAAAACCTGAAACTCTGCCAAATGGCACGAAATACTGGTATAAGCATGTTTTTCTGGATAGCCGCTAAAAAATGCTTGCATTACAACCCGTTTTTGATTTCATAACAGCATTTGTAAAATCGGGTCCCGAAAACCATACAAGGATTCTAAAAAGAATCTTTTATATACTTCTAAACGAGGAGAAACATTAAATGAATAACACCGTCAAAACCGCTCTCTTGGCTGCCGTAGTTATCGTAACTGCAGCCATCGCCGTTCAGTTTATCGTATCCGGCGACACCTCAACAGCTGAAGGTCTGAGCACCATCGCCCCTGCAGCCGGAGACGTGGTTGAAAGCGCGGAAGAAGCCATGGAAGAAACTGGCGAATATGTTGAAGAGGCTTACGAAGCAACGACAGAAACTGTTGGCGAAACCGTTGAAGCCACAGAAGAATTTGTTGAAGAAGAAGTCATGACCGACGACAGCGAAGAAGTTGTTGCCGAAGAAGAAATGGCTGAAGAAGTTGTAACGGAAGAGGTCGTTGAAGAAGAAGCGATGGAAGAAGAAGTTGTAGTCGAGGAAGATACAGAAGAAACCGTCGCAGAATAATCCGGACGCTTTAACCCAGTCCAGATTATGTTTTATTTCATCAAAGCCCCGTGCTATATGTACGGGGCTTTCTGTCTTTTCAGGAAACTATTATGACGGAACAACTATCCGGAAAAAAAATACTGCTGATTATTTCGGGCGGCATAGCCGCCTACAAGGCATTGGAATTAATCCGACTGCTGCGCAAGGAAAAGGCCAGTGTTCACTGTATTCTTACCAAAGGTGGTGAACACTTTGTAACAGCGTTAAGCGTGTCAGCCTTAAGCGGCAATCCTGTATATACAGATCTCTGGGCTCTTAAAGAAGAAAATCAAATTGGTCATATTCAGTTAAGCCGGGAAGCCGATCTCATTGCAGTAATCCCGGCAAGCGCTAACCTGCTGGCCAAATGGGCTCTGGGTCTGGCTGATGAACTAGCGTCATTAACTTTACTGGCCTCCGATAAACCTGTTCTTTTTGCTCCTGCAATGAACCCGCAAATGTGGGCCAAACCACAAACCTGCGAAAACATCGAAAAGCTCGAAGGTCGGGGATTTATTAAAGTTGGCCCGGAAACTGGCGATTCGGCTTGTGGTGAAACTGGAGAGGGCAGAATGTCCGAACCTGAAACCATACTGGAAGAAATTAAACGTTTTTTTCTTCCCGGCCCGCTTATAGGCAAGCGGGCTATCGTAACAAGCGGCCCGACTTTTGAAGCGATTGATCCTGTAAGGTTCATTGGCAATCGGTCATCCGGCAAACAAGGGCACGCCATAGCCCGCTCTCTCGCGCAGGCCGGTGCCGAAGTAACTCTTGTCAGCGGTCCCGTATCAATACCGGCACCCCCGAACGTAAAGAAAGTACTCCATGTAGAAAGCGCTTTAGAAATGCATGAAGCAGCAATAAACGCCCTGCCTGCGGATATCGCAGTTTGCGCAGCAGCTGTGGCAGACTGGCGCCCCGAAGAAGTGACCGAGCACAAAATCAAAAAATCTTCAGGAAAACTCCCAAAGCTTTCTTTTATTGAAAATCCCGACATACTGTCTTCTCTGGCAAATCATACAAAACGCCCCGCTCTCGTAATAGGTTTTGCTGCCGAAACAAAAAATCTTTTAGAAACTGCCAAGGCCAAGCTGGAAGACAAAAACTGCGACTGGATCCTTGCAAATCAGGTTGGGGGGACGCGCTCAGTTTTCGGTAATGAAAAAAATCATGTGCATTTAATTACAAAGACTTGTACGGAAGAGTGGCCTGAAGCTAGCAAAAATAGTATAGCTGGTAAACTGACAGACAAGATTGCAAAATATTTGGATCAAAATGGAAACAGCGAATAACAACGTTGTCACGATAGAAATTCTGCCGCACGAGCATGCAGTCGGCCTCAACCTTCCCGCCTATGCGACATCAGGCTCTGCCGGATTGGACCTGACAGCCGCCCTGGAGGAAGCTTTCGAGCTTGGCCCTGGAGAGCGCGCCCTTATACCTGCGGGAATTTCCATTTCTTTACCAGATGGATATGAAGCCCAGATTCGTCCAAGATCGGGACTTGCAGCAAAACACGGGGTAACCGTACTGAACAGTCCCGGCACTGTGGATGCTGATTACCGAGGCGAAATAAAAGTTATTCTGATTAACCATGGCGAGGAACCATTCATAATTGAGAGAGGAATGCGGATTGCGCAAATGGTGATCTCACATAACGAAAAAGTAAACATGAAAGTCGTCAGTGCTTTGGATGAGACGGAAAGAAGCGGAGGCGGATTTGGTTCAACAGGTGTTCAATGAACCTTTTTTACTTACATTTATGTCGCGTCATTCTGTCGCAGGACAATCGAATTTTATCACTTCTTTCAAAGCGCAGGATGATCTAAATGTGTTGCTAAATACACTAATTTAAGGTTTTGCTTGTTTAGGGGGAGCTAATGAAAATTGCCGCTAAAAATAATCTGACCAAGAATGATCCGGATATTCTGGACCGTTTCGACGCATGGCTTTTTGATCTTGACGGTGTCATTACCGATACAGCTCGAATTCATGCCAAAGCCTGGAAAGAAGCCTTCGATGAATATTTGCGGCAGGTTTCCGAGAAGACCGGAGAACCTTTCCGTGAATTTACAACTGATAGAGATTACCCGGATTATGTAGACGGCAAACCTCGCTACGAGGGTGTAGACAGCTTCTTGCGCTCCAGAGGAATTGAACTGCCATGGGGCGACCCGAATGATCCCCCTGAAGCCGAAACCGTTTGCGGCATCGGCAATCGCAAAAACGTCCGCTTTAATGACATTCTTCGCACTGATGGAGCAGATCTTTTTGAAACATCAGTGGAACTTATTAATCTTTTGAAAAGTAAAGAAAAACGGATAGCTGTTGTTACTTCCAGCAAGAATTGCTCGGCTGTCCTTGAATCAGTTGGCTTAAAGGAACTGTTCGATGTACAATTTGACGGTATTTATGCGGCTGAACATAAGATAGCCGGGAAACCAAAACCAGATACTTATCTGGAAGCGGCCAGGTTATTGGGAGCTACAGCGGATAAAGCCGTTGTGATAGAGGATGCTCTTTCCGGAGTTGAAGCTGGAAGGGCAGGAAATTTCGGCCTGACGATTGGCGTAGATCGGCATGGTGAGCCTGATAAACTGCTCCAGTTTGGAGCCGATATAGTAGTAAGCGATTTGGGAGAACTGGTTGCCGGACAGGAACAATAATTTCCCGTCTCGCCATAATTAACAAATAAACGAGTAATTCTGCTTAGGAGATAAAAATGTCAGAATGGAGCATTGAATACGAAGGCTATGACCCCAAAAACGAAATGCTGAGGGAATCCCTCACTTCGACGGGCAACGGTTATTTCTGCACACGCGGGGCAGCTGAATGGTCTGACTGCTCTGAGGACCATTATCCGGGAACCTACATGCACGGTGGTTTCAACCGTGCAATTACAATTATGGCAGGTCGTCCGGTCGTAAACGAAGACCTCGTTAACATGCCAAACTGGCTTCCACTTAAAATGAGCATCGACGACACCGAGCCGTTTTCTCTGGAAACTGTTGAAATCCTCTCTTACCGCCATGAGTTTGATCTCAAACGTGCTCTTCTGATCAGGGATTTCACATTCCGCGACAAGGAAGGCCATGAGACTCATATTGTTAGCCGCCGTTTTGTCAGCATGCAGAAAATGCATCTTGGCGCAATCGAATGGCAGGTAACACCTCTTAACTGGTCGGGAACCATGAATATCATGTCTGCTCTCGATGGTCGTGTAGTTAACTGGGGCGTACCCCGTTACCGCGCTCTTGAAAGCAAACACCTGCACCCGATCAAAACAGCACAGGTCGGCAAGGACGGCATTTCGCTTCTTGTTAAAACATCGCAATCACACATTCATATTGCCGAGGCCGCCAGGACTCTTATCTTTCGCGGAAACGAAGAGATAGAGGCCCTGCGCTCTATTCACCAGCAGGATGACTACATCCAGCAAACCATTTCCTTTAAAGCGGAGGAAAAAGAAACAATCCGTGTAGAGAAAATGTGCGCTTTCTATAGCTCGAAAGATACTGCTATCAGCGAGCCGATGGTAAATGCGCAACAGGCTATCGAGCGCTTCTGCAATTTTGAAGAGGGTCTTGAACGGCACGAAAATGCATGGGCTCATATGTGGAGCATGTGCGATTTCAAACTTCCAAAAGATGAGAAGGCACAACTTTACTTACGCTTCCACAGTACTCACGTACTGATGTGCTGCTCCCCCTTCACCGCCGACCTTGATGCTGGTGTTCCTGCCCGTGGCCTTACCGGTGAACCATACCGTGGCCACATTTTCTGGGACGAACTTTACATTTATCCGTTCCTGAATTTCCGTCTGCCGGAAATCACCAGAGAACTTCTGATGTACCGTTACCGCCGTATGGACGAAGCCAGAGAACTGGCCAAAGAACACGGCTATGATGGTGCTATGTTCCCATGGCAATCTGGTAGTGATGGCCGGGAGGAAACACAGGTTGTTCACCTGAACCCGAAAGATGGCAAATGGCACCCTGACCTGTCGCATAATCAGCGCCACGTCAACGCAGCCATCTTCTATAACATCTGGCAATACTATCAGGCCACCGGGGACGTTGATTTCCTCTGGAGCAATGGTGCCCGCATGATGCTGGAAATCGCCAGATTCTGGGCAAGTATCACTACCCAGAACAAGGAAACAGGCCGTTATGAAATTCATGGCGTTATGGGACCGGACGAATATCACGAAGCTTATCCCGGCTCTGACGAACATGGCCTTCGCAACAATGCCTATACCAATATCATGGTTGCATGGATCTATCAGACCAGTATTGAAGTACTGGAAATGATGCACAACAAGCGTCGCGTCAGGTTGATGGATGAAATTGGTATTACTGAAGAAGAAATCAATAACTGGAAAGATATGAGCTATAAGATGTTCGTACCGTTCCACGATGGGGACATCATTAGCCAGTTTGAAGGCTATGAAAATCTTCAGGAATTCGATTGGGAAGGTTACCGTGAGAAATACGGCAACATTCAGCGTCTGGACCGCATTCTAAAAGCAGAAGGCAAAAATCCGGATGACTACAAGCTATCGAAGCAGGCAGATACGCTTATGCTGTTCTTCCTCTTCAATGACGAAAACCTGAAGACCATGTTTAACAAACTGGGCTATGAGTTCACTCCGGATATGAAGCGTCGTAACATCGACTACTATCTGGCCCGGACTTCCCATGGCTCTACCCTGAGCTTTATCGTTCATGCCAATATTCTGGCTGATATCGATATTGATGCTTCCTGGGATATGTTCATTAGAGCTCTTGAAAGCGACATCGGCGACATCCAAGGTGGAACAACCGCTGAAGCTATCCACATGGGCGTGATGGCAGGAACTCTGGATCTGATGCAACGTGGTTATCTTGGTACTGAAATCAAGGACAATATCCTTTACTTCAATCCAAAGACTTCCGAGCAACTTGACGGACTGACCTTCCGGATGACGTACCGCAAGACACCGTTGAAAATCCAGATTAAAGACAGCAAAATCCACATCACTCTGGAAGCCAATGAGTTCATTGATACTGTTCATGTTGGTGTCAACAAACAGACAAGTGAAGTGAAAGTAGGAGAAACCGCCGAACTTGCTTTCACACTTCCTGATAACAAGCGTAAAGGCGAAAATTCCAAAAAAGCGGAAGCCGCTGAATAATCCAAAAACAATCAAAGCCCCCGTTCACCGGGGGCTTTTTTATGTGGTCGAAGACAGAACACCACGGCTTTAGCCGGGGGTATCTATTTAGTTCAAATTAGCCGGGCGTACTGGTATTTCCACGAACAGTATATGCAAAACCATCCACCTCCAGCTCAGCCCGATGGATCGCTAGATCTTTTCTTCCTGCCTCCAAATCTTTCACTGTTTGATTAAATGCTTTTTTCAGTGTTGAGACATTATCTCTGATAATGTTACGAGGCCCACCTCTTAATATATGTGCGTATAGATTATTAAATCCGGGCAGATTATTAGCTTCTCCAGTTCGCAAGAATTTCTGATCATGTGCATATGCTTCTTTTAGCGGCTGCAGAGCACCATGCATAATCAGATAGCTACCATCATCTCGAGAAACCCCAAGAAAATGCCTTATTGCTTTACTATACATAGTGTCCGGCTCTTTCCAGATTTTGGCGCCATTGACTTTGGAAAATGCTTCGAATAAAGCTGGGATAGTTGGGTCTTCCACACTAGTCGTCTTACTTAAAATCACGAAGTCTCGGGATGCCATAGCCCTCCATTGCGTCCCTGTGATATCTTTCATTAATTTCCTGTTAGACGATTTCTTGAACATTAAATGCCTTTCAACTGATCTTGGGAGTTAATCATTTTATGGGCGGGTTAAATCCAGGAGCCTTCCTGGCGTCTCTAGTAATTCCCATCAAATTTGTTCTGTAACTGATAGTTAGATCATCCTGTCTATCTATAAGAGGATCAGGTGTTTTCGTTTCTATTTTGATATAGTTAAAAGCCCCGGATGACATAAGATACAAGCGTATACCCGATTCAAATTCTCTTACCATGCATCCGCCAATATCATGTATTGCACATTCCTCCTGCAAATCCTGGAAAGCATCAGCAATAGCATTCCACTTTCGAGAAGACATAACAGCCTGCGCACAAGGATTGCCAGTATTTACAGATATTCCCGGCTCCCACTTTTCGCATGTTATTTCTTGCAGTATTCGTACGATTTCCAGAGCTTCAGTTTCGATAATGGGCTTTAGAGTTTTGTCAAAACTATCTTTTAAATTTTCTGACATCATAAATATCCATTCTTTTTAATGGTTTATGCGACACGCCATGCTTGGCAGAAACAGGCAAGTTCCTAGCTCTTTCAAACCGGCAGTCATTCCCGGAGTTCCACCGCTGGGTAAAAACTCTCATTCTTCTTTGCACTAACAAACGTTTTATCGTATTTCATAAATATGCCGAAAACAGCGCTGAAAACTCTGACCACAGAAGAACTTCTCGCCGAAGGTCACACGCCCATGATGGCGCAGTACCATTCAATCAAAGCGCGCTACCCTGACAGCCTGCTTTTCTATCGAATGGGTGATTTTTACGAGCTTTTCTTTGACGATGCGAAAAAAGCTGCAGCGATTCTGGACATTACCCTCACCCACCGAGGCAAGAATAAAGGACAGGAAATCCCGATGGCGGGTGTTCCTTTTCATTCATATGAGCCATATCTGGCCAAACTGATTAAAGCCGGATGCAAAGTTGCAATATGTGAGCAAATAGAAAGCCCGGAAGAGGCAAAAAAGCGAGGCGGATCGAAAACGCTGGTTGAACGGGACGTCATCCGGGTAGTCACTGCGGGAACAATAACCGAGGATAATCTTCTTAATTCCCGCGATAATAACTATCTGGCTTCTGTTGCTGACATAGGCGGACAGCTGGCTGTAGCATGGCTGGAACTATCCACCGGCGCCTTTAACGTTCAGCCTGTAAACCGAAAAAGCATTTCTTCTTTTATAGAGCGTATAGACGCCAGCGAATACCTCCTGCCCGAAACTCTGCCCGAACTTAAAGACTTGCAGGAATTTTTCAGAACCACCCATAAGCAACTTAGCCTTCAGCCTCAAACAACCTTCGACTACCAAAATGCTCAAAGGCGTCTTGAAGAACTGTTTGGTGTAGAAACGCTGGAATCTTTTGGTTCCTTTAGCAGGGCTGAGGTATCTGCTGCCGGAGCATTAATTGATTACGTACAAAGGACACAGGCAGGAAAGCTGCCGCATCTCTCTCGCCCATGCCGAATAGATACACAAAAGGTTATGGAGATCGATTGCGCTACCCGTCGTAATCTGGAGATTACACGCACCTTAAATGGCGAGCGATCAGGAAGCCTTTTGCAAGCCATCGATCTTACATGCACCGGACCCGGCGGCCGTATGTTGCAAGGATATTTAAACTCCCCACTTTGTGATCCGGATGAAATAAACAACCGCCTGAACCTGGTAAGCGCTTTTCTGGAAGAGCGATCTCTTCGCAGCCATATTCGCGAAGTACTCAGGTCACTGCCAGACATGGAGCGAGCCATGTCCCGCCTTTCACTTGGGCGTGGCGGTCCGCGTGACCTGCTGGCATTGAAAGATGGCCTGGAAACCGCCGGTCAGCTTAGAGAGCGTCTGCTTCAATCTGCGCCCGAAAACTTGCTGGGTCACGCAGAAGCATTAATGAAAAGTGAAGGGCTACATAATTATACCGCTGAGCTATCGGCAGCTATTTTCGACGAGCCACCCGCGCTGGCAAGAGATGGAGGCTTTATCCTTCCGGGATATTCAGCTCCTCTCGATGAGGTGCGCATTCTCCGCAACGATAGCCGCAAACTGCTTGCAGAACTGCAATCTTGCTATGCCAGGGACACCGGTATCGACAAGCTTAAAATCAGCTTTAATAACATGCTTGGCTATTTTATTGAAGTTCCCGTGAAGAAAGCGGATGCTCTGATGGTCCGCAAAGGCGAAGCCGATAACCCTTTCGTACATCGCCAGACAATGGCTAATGCCGTTCGCTTTACCACTCCTGAACTGGCCGAGCTGGAAAGCAGAATTTCTTCTGCAGCAGACAGGGCGCTGGCCATTGAACTGGAGATTTTTGATCGTCTGATATCCCTGCTTTATGGTTTGATGGATGAAATCGGCTTGCAAGCAAAAAAACTGGCTGAGCTGGACGTGTTTTCTGCTCTTGCCGAGCTTGCAGAAGAACGTCATTACGTAAAACCAACCGTTGATAGTTCTCTTGCCTTTGATATCTGTGAAGGTCGCCACCCGGTAGTTGAAAATGCCCTCTCCCGACAAGGAGAGAAGTTCATGCCCAATAATTGCGATCTTGGTAAAGGACAGCATCTGTGGCTCCTTACTGGCCCAAACATGGCAGGTAAATCTACATTCCTAAGGCAAAATGCACTTATCGCCATACTGGCGCAAATCGGTTCATTTGTGCCAGCCACGTCGGCACACATTGGCGTAATCGATAAATGTTTCAGTAGGGTTGGAGCATCAGACGATCTCGCACGCGGACGCTCGACATTTATGGTTGAGATGGTCGAAACCGCTGCAATTCTTAACCAGTCAACTGATCGCTCGCTTGTAATTCTCGACGAAATCGGTAGAGGCACAGCTACTTTCGACGGACTGTCAATCGCTTGGGCCTGTATAGAACATCTACATGAAATAAGTCATTGCCGGACTTTGTTTGCGACCCACTATCATGAACTTACCAGCCTTCAATCCAGACTAAAAAATCTGGCATGTCGCTCCATGCGGGTAAAAGAATGGAATGGTGAAATTATATTCCTGCACAGTATTGATGAAGGAACTGCCGACCGCTCATATGGCATTCACGTTGGTAAACTGGCCGGATTACCTGAGACTGTAATTTCAAGAGCCGAAGAGGTTCTCTCATTGCTTCAGGAAGGGGAACAGGGTAGCGCCCTCACCCATTTGGCTGAAGACCTGCCACTGTTCAGCGCCAGCACAACAAAAGAAAAAAAAAAGAAGATATCGCCTCTGGAAGAGAAATTATCATCCATCAACCCGGACAACCTCACCGCCAAAGAAGCGCTGGACATGCTGTATGAGTTGAAGAAGACTTTGAATAAATAAACAGCACCTCAATTCTGGTCAACAGTTAAAGACTTTCAGCAGTGCCGGGATGACCCTTTTGTTTCCTGCTTACCATTCGAAGATAAACCGGTCCCTTGATTTCCTTATTTGTTAGTCATCCCCGCCTTGTGCGGGGATCCGGCCTGTCGGATGTAGCCTTGGCGCAGTCCGGATGCCTGCATAAAGCGGGCATGACGACATTAACTAGTCGTCATTCCGAACAAAGCAGTGGGATCTACGTTACATTCTCATAAAAGAAAACTTTTTGCTGTTTTTAAAATCCGATAATCGCTTTTACATCGCTAGCCGGAATTGCAGAGAAACCTACTATCAAACCGACTACTATTATCGCCACACTCGACCAGGTATTCATTGAAGCCAGGGCTTTTTTGCTAAACAGAAAGCGACTTAGGGCCAAAGGGATAGCGTATGAAAAAGCTACGATCAGGTCACTAACCACAATAATTACAGCCGCCAGAATATATTGCGCCGCGCCGACATCACTGACATCAACAATCGTCGGTAATATCCCTGCAAAAAACAGAATATCAAAAGGATTACTAAGTGTTAGCATAAAACCCGCCGAGAAATTCTCGAAAAGAGTAGCCCCTTCTGCAGACTGCTCCGAAGGCTTTTGATCCCCTTCTACTTCAGCTTCAAGAGTTGCAAAATCATCTATCACTTCAGAAGCCTGCAACCCCTTAATACCAAGCCAGATCAGGTAAACAGCAGCTAAAGATTTAACCAGAATAGAAACGAATAGCAGATGATCTTCAACGACTGTAAAACCTAAAACAACAATCGTAAAAAATAATACTTTTACCAGATTTGTGCCTGTAACAAAGGCGATAACTGAAGGCATGCCCTGCCCCAAAGCCCGCGACGCAACAGCTAGCATTCCTGGCCCCGGCTTTACAGCCAGCAACATCACACCTATAGCAAGAGCAAAAAAAGCCTGAATATCCATGACATCTCCTCCCGGCCAATATACATTTTGCTTAAGTAGTTAAAAAGACCTTTTAAATAATTCATGCAAAACCGGATCGAAACTGAAACACCAATCGACGAAACCACGCTAATTCGTTTCAGGAGCAATGAAATTGGTGGCAGGCAGCTTGCCCGTTATTCCAGCAATATAATGGATCGCAAGCTTACGGATCTGGCGAACCGGATACTACCTGAAGAAATTTCCCTCCTGGCTCTGGGAGGCTATGGTCGCCAGGAACTATGCCCAGCGTCAGACGTAGATCTAATGTTTTTGCACAGTGGCACCATAAAAGATCTTAACCCCACCATTGAAAAGTTTCTCTATACCCTCTGGGATAACGGGCTCAAAGTAGGTCATTCAACAAGATGCCTGAAAGATTGTGCAGTTATGGCAAGATCCGATCTGACTGCGCTGACAAGCATGCTGGATGCCAGATTGATATGCGGCAATGCTGCCCTTTTTGAAAAACTGAACAAACTCATCCGCAAAGAATGTGAAAAACAGCGAAGAGGACAGCTTGTAAGCCAGATTTTAAAGGAACGGGATAATCGCCATAAGCGTCTAGGCGACACTCGCTATGTTCTGGAGCCCAACATAAAAGAGGGTAAAGGCGGACTACGTGATTTTCAGACATTATTCTGGCTGGCAGATATTCTGTATAAAGCCCGAACCCCGCAGGAACTGGCGGACCTTAACATCCTTACCCGGCAAGAAGCTCGAAGATTTGGCAAAGCTCATGAATATCTCATGACCGTCCGATGTCACCTTCATGACATTGCTGAACGTGCAGAAGAACGGCTGCACTTTGATATTCAGCCTGAATTAGCCCGGCGGCTAGGCTACCGCCAGAGGAGCGGAGCAAAGGCCGTCGAACGCTTTATGAAGCATTATTTTTTAGTTACCCGTGATATTGGAGATCTTACCCGTATCGTTTGCGCCGCCATCGAGGTAAAAGAAAACAGCAAAAAACAAAAACCTGAAATTCTCTCAGGCTTTCGAGTTTTGAATGACCGACTGGACTTTGCAGAAGATTGCGATCTCGAAAACAGCCCGGATGAAATAATCCGTATCTTCAGGGTCTCCCAGCAAAACGGGCTGGATATTCATCCTCTCGCCTTAAGACAAATCACCAAAAAGATTGGTCTGATTGATGACCGCTTGCGATACAACAAGAGTGCCAATGATTATTTCATACAAATACTGACAGATCCGAAAGATGCAGCTTTAACATTAAGAAGGATGAATGAAGCCGGGATACTTGGCAGGTTTATACCACAGTTTGGAAAAATAATCGCACTTATGCAGTTTGACCGTTACCATGTTTTCACTGTAGACGAACATACAATCCGGGCCATCGACACTTTGCACAAACTGGAACAGGGAAAACTGCAAGATGAAGCACCTGCCGCATGCTCTCTTTTCAGCAAAATCGAA
>CAZJRT010000018.1:0-14340 GCA_964548445.1 uncultured Pseudobdellovibrionaceae bacterium | reverse complement strand
AGGTAATGCCAGAATATGGGTTCAGATGTCCAATCATGGCGTTGTGCACTCGGCGCTTTCAGACGCTCATATTTTCACTGGTTGCTATGGTGATAAATTTTATTCCCGCAGCTATGCCACGGACAACGACGCGCTCGATATTAATGAACGCGGCTGGCGGTTCTTTGATCGTGGACAGCTGGCTTTGGCAGACCTTCCTGAAGTAAGCAGCGAAGAGCTGATAAAACAGATTCGAGGACCAGAAGAGCTGTATGTTGGTATCGATGAGCCAACCGGAGTTAATCAAAACGGCGACGGTGCATCGACAGAAGATTTCAAGGATACAGTACGCAGAATATTAAAAGTCCTGCCGCCGGACACGGCTGTAAGTCACCATCAGTTCAGTACCAACCATCTTGAACTGGTAGCAATGCGCGAAGTTTGTAATGAGCCCGAAACCCTGAGAAATACAACAGCTGTGGGTGCGAATATCGAAATCAGGGATTCATGCGTCAATATGTTCGGAGCCGACCCGTTCCTCGATTTGCGGACAGTTGAAATTCCGCAGGAAAAGCTGCCGCTGAGCGCTTATGAAACAGCTATTAAGGCATGTGAGCAATATCTTGCAAAACGCATCGCAAAAATAGAAGAGCGTGGTCGTATTGCCAAAGAAGAGGACGCCGCATGTAAGGTTTTTGAAAAAATCCTGAAAGATGCCAAATCCGAAATACAGGGCGGCAATAGCAGGCCGCAGATTCTTCATGATGCATTCTTTAGTGGCAAGCCTGAGTATTTTGAAACGCTAGCTCTGGAACTGGGGTTTCCAGCAGGAAACAAACCGCGACGTATGCCTAAGGCGGTACAAAACGCTATCAAGGAAAAGGCTACTGAAAAGCGGAATGCTTTGATTGAAGAGGGGAGAGATCCGGACGCCAGTGTTGAGTTGTTTATGCTGAAAAAACTGGGTAAGGATGGCAAGATCACTTTTTCGACCAAAGGCAGCTGGAACGAAAAGAACATGTATGAGGCGATTATGCGCGAGCAGGAAATTGCCTCGCTTCATGCGACACGTACTTCAAAGAAAGCCAAATCATTTAGGGATGATCTGGGTGGTCTGCTGGTTTCTGCGACCGGTGCCACGGGGTCAGTAGAAGAGCATCTTTCAACACTTTCCCGTTATGCTCGTGGTGAATCACTTTATGATTACGACGAGGTAACCCGGAATACTGGTTACAAGATTAATGCCGAAAATCTGGTGTTGTTTGTATCCCAAACACCGTCAATGGGCGAAGATACTCAGAAAACTCAGGAAGCCATTATTCAGGACATCGTACGCAATCGCGGCAATACCGTGATTTGTGCTATGAAAAACGGCTTTGCAATTTATAACCCCAAAGAGCATCGTATGCGCTATGAACAGCAATTCAGTGCTTTAGGCTGGAATACACGATGGGACGGGGCGTCTGGGCGCATTGTTGTAAGTGACAGGCATGCACATATCAGCGGACACCGTACCTACAATGCCATGCTTCGCAAGATGCAGGATAAACGCTACCGGGCAATGCTGGTGGAAGCTGCACACGTACCAAGCTGGACCAACTTCAAGCGCTGGCAGGAGACTGTCTGGAAAGCCGGGCGCCGTACCTCGATTGAAAAGCCTGAAGATCACGTTGCGATGCAATGCAAAGATGATCCTGTTTCCGGGGAGCCGTATATGGCAGTTACAGACAGGATCACACCTTCTTACAGACCTTTTCGCATACGTAGAAAGTATAATCAGCAATATGGTGGCACTGTGGAAATGTTTTGCCACTACATTCTTCGTCCCCATGGTAACAAAAGAATGGATGCGCTCGATGTCAGTCCCAAACGCTGCGGGACATTTTTCGAGAATGCTGCGCAAATGGTTGTTAATAATGCGATCATGGCCCATTTTGGGACTCGAAAAAGCTCGAGACAAAACATCATGGGGCCTGCTCTTGCCGATACTCAAAAGGCAGGAGGCCAGCCTCGTTCTCCTTCACCGCTCAGCCTTCTGGCTGACCAGATCACAATGGAACAGGTAGAGAAGAAAAAAGCCCGTGCCATTAAACGATCTGCTAAAGCAGATGGAATGATGGGAGGGCCGAATGTTTAATCCTAATGAAAGGCGGGTCGCCTATAAATCTACGGTATGGGACAGGGTGGTTCGCGGCGAGCTTATGAGCCTTACTCTGGATCTTGAGACCAGCGGTCTTGGAAGATCCGGGGTTCCATATAAAACCCCCGCCTCAGCGTTTATTACCGAATATGGCGATTGTCTTACGGATCTTTCCGGCAACTATCTTAATTCATCCCAGATCTTTCCGAAGCGGCCAGAAAGGCTGTTGTTTGAGCCTGCTGCTGCTATTTTGCAACGTGTACAGGAGATGGGGCCAGAGCTTTTTGATGGTGATGAGCGCCTTCCTTACTGGCAGGCCATGGCTGCAATTGTCTGGCGCATGGAGCAGGCCGCTTATGCTTATGAAGAAATGGCAAAAGCACTGGGAGATGAAAAGAAAGTAGTCGCTTTCAGCGATATCAACAAAGCTTTCAAACCTGATGAAAATGGCCTCAAACAAAAAGATGCCACTGAAGAAGTATATGAAATCCCACTAAAGCTCGATAATGGTGAAGTTGTATACGACGTTCGTTATCATCCCGATCGTAGAAAAGTAGCTTACCGTTTTACCAGAGACGGCCAGGACTGGCTGAATAAAGAATATCGAGGCGAAGATAATCTTTATTATCAGGACAAAAACGATGGTTCTTTGTGGAAGTGGGTAGATGCTGGTGTCTGCTACGAGGGTTATAATCTCAAGTCTTATGACATTCCGGTGTTTCGTACAAATCTGTATCGTGCAGGTTTCAGCTCGGCCAATACAACGATGATGTATTCCCGAGCTACGCCTCTGGCCAAACAGCGCAAAAAGCCGCATGTCGTTGATGTTCGGGACATTGCCCGAATGGTAATGATGTATGGTTCACAAAGAGAGGATGATCTGAAGATAGGCAGGCTGGTGGATCCGGTGACCGGTGAAATTCGCCCCAGTGAGGCATTGGGAGCTTATCTTGAAGAAAACTCAAGGCAGGGTAGCGCTGTACGTCTTATGAAGGCTGGGCCGTTTATGCCTGATGACGGATCGTACTTTGATCCGAAGCAGGCGCACGGAGCAATGTTTGATGCTCTGGCCACCAAGGCTCTTGAAAATTTCTGTATGGATCATAATCCGTGGCTTGTAGCTAAACTCCATGAACAGGCCGATGAGAAAAAACTGATTCAGGTTTTAACTCAAAAGACGCCCAAAGGGGTTAATCTGCCTTTGTTCTCGCTGGCGCGCAGGGAAGGGGGCACTGCTCCGCATACGGATATGCCTCACTGGTTTTTGGGTACAGATGACCAGATTGGACGTTTCAAGAAGCTTATATTCCTTAAGGCTGACGGTTCTTTCCACAAAGAACGCTTTGAAGGCACGCTGCTCAAGGATTTGAGCGTTAAGGATATGACCCGCTTCCTGAAGTCGCAAGAGCGAAAAAGCAATGCTGACAGGGCCGTTCGGGAAATCCCGGTTAATCGCTGGCAAGGGACTTTGCCTGTGGCTGATGTTATGCAGCATACAACGCAGGCTGATCGATATCGTGACAGCATTCCTGATATGATCCAGGATTGCCGTTATATAATGGATAATCCGGAATTGTCGGAGACTATCCTTCAGGCGATGGCCTATATCAATCATGAAAAACGCTTTGGTCGCCATCATCCTCAAATAGAGTTCGAGGAAGATGCTTTGCCTCGCAAGTATGGCGGCAAAGTTTACTGGCAGGAAGAAGAGCAGGAACTCGAACGTCGTTTGATTTGGGACAAATCAAGAGGAGGGGCCGGTACCGGCCCAAGAAGGCTCGCAGGAGTGCTGGAGACCATAAATGCCGGTATGAACAATGATTTCATGTATTTCATGCGCCCTATGGATGAAGCTCTGGAGCAGCTTTGTATTACTGCGCACCCGGTTGATTTTTACATGGATTGTGAAGCCGAAGCAGACAAGCCTGAAGATATGACCGATCTGGACAAGGCGGTATTACAGAATTTCAAGGATCTTGCCGAGCGGTTATACGACAAATTCAAAAAGAAAGAGTGGGTATACCTCGAGGTTTTGCAGGAAATTATTAATCCGGCTACAGGCGAGCCATTTTTTAATGGTAGCAAATTCACTGCGCAAACACCTGCACAGGCTTATGCATTTAGAGAAGCACTGGGCATAAGAGCTTTTGAATCACTAAATACGTTACTCCATACAAATAATCCTACACCTGAAATGCGCGATTACCTGCATCAGAAAGTTAGCAAGAACTTTTGCAATATGCTGGGTAAAGATGGCAAGCGGCTGTTACTGTTCGCAGACCCTGACAACGGCCAGCAAAATGGCTGTACGCCTCATGTTGTAGATGAGAAAGGTGCCGAGATTTCTCTTGAGGTCCTAAAAGGTCTAAACAGCCATATCGATTTCCAGAATGGTAGCAATCGGGCTATGCGTGACGTTCTGGACAATCTGGTAAATAAAGGCTGTTGGAGCTACCGTTTTTATCAGGATCCTTCCAATGAGCTTTGGATGAAATTGATTGATCGTTTTGTTGATCTTGGACAAAGAAACAAGGTTCCGCGACCACTCCTCAAGATGTATGACGCTGACTTTATCAATCGTCATGAGGGGCTGCAGAACGAAACGGTGACCACTGATCGGATGACAACCTTGAGGACTATGGAGCAGGCGTGTAAACGTCTGAAAATAGCCGCATCTTCTGGAGATAGCAGACTTCTTGAACGTGATCCTGAGCCATTGTTATCTGAAGCGGCTAAAGCTCTGGCTAATGAGGAAGGGCGCCAGCGTCTTGCTCATATCGAAGACTTCATAAAAAAGGACAAGCTTGAAGTAGAGCGTAGAAAAGCCGAAATTCCGGGTATGTTAAGGCGTACAGATCCGGAATCTGGTATGCCTTACGACTATGTTGATAATGCCATTATGCGTTATTCCTGGAAAGAATTTGAAGCTGATCCCAATTTTATTGTTACAGATTCAACGATTTGGCATATGCGCCATCCGGTTGAGCAGGAGGATGATCGTTTCCCGCGCAAGGCTCTGATTGTTCCTGATTTGAAGAAAAGCTTTGCCAATGCCGTTAATAACAAGAAAAAGCCGGTTCTGGTGCGCTGCCTGGAAACCGGACAGATATACGCGACCGGGCCGTCTAGTGTTATCGAATTGCCGAAAGACGATAGCGTATCGATAATGCGCGATAAGGTCATCGCCGATTATGCAAGAGCTGGTATCGAACTGACCCCAAAGGACAAACTTTATATGCTTGGTATAGAGGGGCTATATCCGCTGGCCGGTACGCGAAATGTTGATTTTTCTGCTCAAAGCTTCAAACTACCCGGCCTTATGTTCGATGGTCTGACGTCACCGGAATATTCTTCTCTTGGTCATCAACCAATTCAGGCGGTTTTGCTGCCAGTTGATTATTATCCGCAAAAGCTTGTTCCCGATGAAAAGGTTCTGCTGCGGGAAATGAAAGCCCGGATGCTGGGCAATCTGGAAGGTGACGCCGATTCAGAAGAGACTGGCCACTTGTATGAGACTACCCTGCGCGATGTATGGGGGCTTGGTGAGGGCGGAGAAAAAGAAGGTATCATGCGCGCTGACTTTGAGCGCATGGTAAAGAACGGAGAAATTCCAAAAACTGTTCTTGAGGCCGCAGGGTTTATTGGTGGCAGTTTCGATCATGTCCAGCGCCGTCTTGATGAAATGGCGGCCATAAAAGGGAAGGGCGATCCTTATGATCTTAAGTTAGTGCTGGCTACTTTTGATCGGGTCAACGAAGAGTATTTCAAAAACGGCAGGAAACAGGAATTTAACAAGTGGGCCTATAATCACCCTGTTAAAGCCCCAAAGGCGGCACTGCTATGGGATGGACAGCCAGCACCGCCGGGTATTTAATCGGGAAGTTACCTGGTTAATTCAGGAACGTCTTGAGCCGCTCGAACTCTTGCCTTGTATTGACCTTTATGCATCCAGACTTTATTTCCGCCATTTTCCGGTCTATCGAGATATGTGTAATGGGTAAAGGCCGTTAATTCAGGATGTTTCGCATCCAGCCAGTAGATGCCTGAATCATTGGTTCCGCTGATATCAAGCTTGGTTTTTTCGTTATGACCGCCTTGAACAATATTGTTGAATATCGACTTGCAGTCATCGATCGTCCAGAAGCGCACTGATTTGTGACCTTGCTCCTGTAATTCAGTCATGTGATCTTCGCTCTTGTACCAGTTTACTGGTCTCTGGATAGAGCTTTCTGCGGGTTCCAGCGCCTGAGGTACACCTTCTTCGGTAACATTATATACGACCCATCCGTTCAGTCGTTGCAGATCTTCAGGCAGTAGATAGTCTTGTCCCAATACGTCTCCGACTTGAACGGCCCGTTTATCCAGACTGCATTTAATGGTGTTCGGGTCGTCGTCTTGTTCTTGCGTTGGCGGGTTAATATTTATGTTGCCGTTAGTTGTGATAACGTCCACATCACCTGAAGTATTCAAGGTGGTTTTGCCGTTATTAATTGTTAGAGTGCTATCACCGACTTTTACGACCAGTGGCTCTGAGTGATAGCCTAAAGAAATTTCACGTAAAGTTTTTGATGGATTTTGTTCACTCATATATTTCTCCCTCTTATCATTGTCACTAAAAAACCGTCCTTCGGATTTTGCTTGTCCAAAGGGCGTTGAAACGCCGGCCCGTCATTAATGGAAAACCTTAATGAAAGATTAATTATTTATACCCAATATTATGGAATTAGTCAAGTGCCTTTTTATAAAGGATTTTTTTAGAGAGCGGCATAAACTGTTGGGCTATTCGCATCTCGTTATTTCAAATAAAAAAAACGGACACAAGGCCCGTTTCTTATTTGAATGGCGGAGACGGAGGGATTCGAACCCTCGATACGGGATAAACCGTATAACGATTTAGCAAACCGTCGCCTTCAGCCACTCGGCCACGTCTCCTTATCTGAAATCAGATATCAGAATTTATTAGTTAGTTCAAGAAAGGAAAGGCTTTACTTCCTCTGCCCAGTCAGCAATTTCTGCATCAATGCGGAATTCACTGATATTTTGTATCATCCAGTCTTCTTCTCCGCGGTAAATCCGGCAGAATATGAAGGCCGTTTTTCCTTCTGCTTCCGCGCCATCCATTCTGACTAATAACAAGTCCCTGTCATTCATTGCATCAAAAATCCTCGCTTCAGGATTTACGATTGCTGAATAATCGTGGCCGCTTTGAACTGTTGCAAAGAAAACCATTTGATGGATGTACTCCGGCAAATCTTTTAGTTCGACAGAGATTATTTCGTCATCGTTAATAGATGCTCCATGGCGTTCATCCCCGCTATGGTAAACCTTTCCTGACTGGTCGATTTCCTCACCCTCCATTGGAGAGACCGCATCCACAATCTGGCCGTTTTCATCGAACATCAGGCAAATTAAATCAACATCGAATGTTTCTTTTACAACACCTATTTCTGCCTTGATGTCCTCGCCATACGGATTTGTAAAGCCGCGGGTGTGCTCGGATTTATCTGCGCCCTCTGGTTTCGAAAGCTTGTAAAGCTCGGGACGTTCGACTGCTTCTTCTACGGCATCCCACCTAACGCTTACACCTACACGGTGTCGCGCCTGATGAGTATATTGCAGAATGTCGGAATTACCTTTTTCAATATTTGCCATTTTTTAAATCCCTGAAATAACCTGTTCATTCTGTCGTATATCAGAGCTATCGGCAAGACCGTCAGTCGAGGTAATTTTTCTTTTTAAGGTCTTTGTCTTCATCGAAGTCTTCAATTGCGGCCATAATAAAACCAATCAGAATACCTGCAATCACAAGGCTGCCAGCGATTTTGGCGAACGTCACCCAGATAAATATTTTTAACCAGATCTGAATTAGAACCAGAAATCCAAGACATTCCCCAACAAGGAGAAGGGTAAGCAAAAGCCGTTTCATTTTGTGATCTTGATAATCAACCAGCACCATAACAGCGAAAGCAGCCATTACCCCGGCTATCAGATAGCTGCCCAGCAGCTTGAACATTGTCACATCATCAGTAAAAGCAATGCCCCAGATACGGGCTATGATGGTAGCTGCGCTTAGAAAAGCGAGGACAAGAACTGTTTGTAGCAACAGTCTTGATCGTTTCATCAGGTTCTCTCTCTTTCCATTACGACCATGAAGGCTTCACGGTCAAAAAACAAAAGCATGCGGCGGCTTTCGCGCTCCATGGTGACGACTTTCCAGCCCTCATTTGCATTACGATTAAGGAAGTCAGAAAATTTCACCGGATCCACTTTGGAGCCACCAAGAACTAAAGAACCCAGCATGCTCTCGCGATAGATCGCTACCTTGTATTCATATTTTTTCATTTCTAACTCAACTTCTTTTTGAGTAATTCATTCACGACTGCAGGGTTAGCCTTGCCCTGGGTCTTCTTCATTACCTGACCAACGAAGAAGCCAAACAGCTTGTCCTTCCCGGCTTTATACTGTTCGACATTGCCGGGGTTTTCGGTAAGCACTTCATCAACAATTTTTTCAATTGCATCCGTATCGGTAACTTGCTTCAGTCCTTTTTCCTCGACTATTGCGGCGGCGTCTTTGCCTGTCTCATACATCTCCGCAAATACGTCTTTTGCGATTTTGCCTGAAATAGTTTCGTCGCTAATTAAATCCAGAAGACCACCTAGTTGCAGGGCGGAGATCGGTGAATCGGTAATTGCGCGATTATCTTTGTTAAGTATGCCAAGCAATTCGTTGAGCAGCCAGTTTGCAGCCAGCTTGGCATCGCGACCATGAGCTACTTCTTCAAAATAATCTGCGCGGGCGCGTTCTGCTATAAGGACACTGGAATCATACAGGCTCAGACCGTAATCATCCATGAACCGCTTTTTCTTTTCGTCAGGCAGTTCAGGTAAAGTTTCCTTGATGGACTGTACCCATTCGCTGGCAACTTCAAGCGGCAACAGATCAGGATCCGGGAAATAGCGGTAATCATGAGCTTCTTCCTTGGAGCGCATGGATCTTGTTATACCTTTGGCAGGATCCCACAAGCGGGTTTCCTGATCAATTTTCCCACCTTCTTCAATGATTTCGATCTGACGCCTGGCTTCGTGTTCAATAGCCATCTGTACAGCTTTGACGGAATTGACGTTTTTGATCTCGCAGCGTGTGCCGTACTCCTCTCCGGGACGTCGTACAGAAACATTTACATCCGCCCGCATGGAGCCTTCTTCCATATTGCCGTTACAGGTTTCAAGGTATCTTAAAATCATACGCAGTTTGGAAAGATATGCTGCGGCTTCTTCTGAACAGCGGAGGTCCGGTTCGGATACGATTTCCATTAGTGCGCAACCAGAGCGATTAAGGTCAACGAATGACTTGCGCGGATGCTGGTCGTGTAATGACTTGCCTGCGTCCTGTTCCAGATGAAGGCGGGTGATGCCAATTTCCTTGATAGTACCATCTGGAAGGTCAATTTCAATTATCCCTTTGCCTACTATAGGATATTCGTATTGGGAGATCTGGTAACCTTGGGGCAAATCAGCATAAAAATAGTTTTTGCGCTCGAATACCGAGTATTCGTTGACTTGCGCGTTAAGGCCTAGACCCGTACGTACCGCTTGCTCAACACAATATTCATTTAACACAGGGAGCATACCGGGCATTGCAGCATCAACCAGACTTACCTGGCTGTTAGGTTCAGCCCCGAATTCTGTAGAAGCGCCAGAGAACAGCTTGGAATTGGATATGACCTGGGCATGAACTTCCATGCCAATTACCACCTCCCATTCACCGGTTTCACCTTTTATCAGCTCAGCCATTTTCAACTCTCGTATTTAAAAAATTAACGAAACAGATTCATGCAAGAGAGCGTTTTCTGCTTGATCTTGCTTTCAACTTCTTTACTCGCCATAAGTACAGCATTCGGGTCAGTCAGGTTAGGGGACCTGGAAATTTCCCTGGATATAATTTCCGGAGCATTTTCCTCCAGATAAACAGCAGTTTCTTCAGCTATGCAGCCGCATAGAGCTTCAGCATCATTGGTAAGGTTTGCAAGCTCCTTATTTTGCAGGCAGTTATTTAATATAAGATCTCGAGTTGGTGCTGCCATACACGGGCCATACACCTCTACCAGCATCTTGTTCAGGGCATTGCGTGCGGCCTGATCGTTGCCACTCATTCGCTGTATGTCCTGAACTGACAAAGTTTCAGTCATTTTAGCGGAAGTACATGCGCAAAGCTCTTCCTGTGCCTGACGGGTGATACGAGGGTCTTCCTTGGCCATACAGTTTTTAAAATACTGATTGGCCATTTCCTTTGTTACAGGCGTTTCCGCAAATACAGGGCAGGCAGTAAAGCCAGATATTAAAGCTGACAATAATATTGTTCTTATCGCTTTCATGGTTATGCGGCCTTTCCGGCAAGTCTTTGCGGTACAGCTTCGAACTGTGCGGCATCTTCAAGTGCGCTACTTACTCGCAGTACGGTTTCTTCGTCCCACTGACGGCCAATAATCTGCAGGCCAAGCGGCAGGCCATTCTCATTGATTTTGGTGGGTACAGACATACCGGGCAATCCGGCCAGATTTACTGAAACAGTGAAAATATCATTGAGGTACATCTTGATCGGATCATCCTCATTTTCGCCGATCGCAAATGCGGCAGAAGGAGTGGTCGGCGTTAATAACGCATCGCATTGCTCAAAGGCATTCAGGAAATCTTCCTGTATCAGCCTTCTTACTTTCTGCGCCTTGATGTAATAGGCGTCATAGTAACCGGCAGAAAGAACGTACGTACCGATCATGATCCGACGCTTAACCTCATTTCCAAAGCCTTCGGAACGAGTGTTCTCGTACATCTCTATCAGACTGTCACCTTCTACACGCTGGCCATATCTGACACCATCGTATCTTGCCAGATTTGAAGAAGCTTCAGCTGGTGCAATAATATAGTATGCGGGCAGGGCGTACTTTGTACGTGGCAAACTAATATCAACAATTTCAGCTCCGGCTGCTTTCAGGTAATCAATACCTTCCCGCCACATTTCCTCAATATCTTCGGGCATGCCTTCCACCCGGTACTCGGCAGGTATGCCTATGCGAAGGCCTTTTATGTCCTGCTTCATGGCTGCTCTGAAATCAGGAACTGGAATATTGGCCGAGGTACTGTCTTTAGGGTCGTGTCCGCTGATCGACTTCAGGAGGATTGCGCAGTCTTCTACTGATCTGGCGAAAACACCGGCCTGATCAAGTGATGACGAAAAGGCTACCATGCCCCAGCGCGAACATCGACCGTATGTCGGCTTAATGCCAGTAATGCCACAGAAACTTGCAGGCTGACGAATTGATCCTCCTGTGTCCGATCCTGTTGCCCCCATGGCTGCTCGTGCGGCAACGATAGAGGCAGATCCGCCTGATGAACCACCAGGCACCAGGTCGGCGTCCGGATTGTTTTCGTTCTTCCAGGGATTGATGATATTGCCAAAATAGCTGGAAGTATTACTGGAGCCCATGGCGAACTCATCCATGCCGGTTTTGCCAAGCATGACAGCGCCATCATGAAGCAGCTTTCCGGAGACAGTGGATTCATATCTGGGAACAAAGCCTTCCAGAATGTGGCTGGAGGCGGTTGTCTGTACGTCTTTCGTGCAAAACAAATCCTTGATGGCCATTGGTATGCCATCTATCGGTTTCGCTTCGCCTTTGGCTCTGCGCTCATCCGCTTCCTTTGCCTGACGGCGCGCTATGTCCGGGGTGAATGTTACAAAGGCATTGAGATCCTTTGCCGCTTCACAGGCATTAATATGTGCTTCAGTCAATTCTGTCGCAGAAAATTCTTTTTTGTCCAGGGCGGCAAGCGCCTCGGTGATTGTAAGATGGGTAAGATCTGTCATTTGCGATTACTCTCACTAAAAAGAAAACGGACTATAAGAAGGTCCGAAAGACCGACAATCATAAATGTTCCGCCAAAAATCATGGCAATTATGGCGCCCATGCCAAACAGTTCTTTCATAATGGCGGGGCTGACGAATACGAATGCTCCCGCTAGCATAAACAACAAACCTGACGCCATTAACGCTAACCTTATAATTCGTCGGGATTCTGCAGGCATTTTTTCCGTACTCATTATTAAAGCCTCGCGTTATTCCACGACCTTGGGAACCACGAAGTATCCCTGCTGCTCGTCGGGAGCATTGGCCAGCACGTCTTCCTGTTTGCCGCCGTCATTTACAATATCTGCCCGCATTTTTGGTACGATATCTACGACATTGGCCAGCGGCTTGACGTTATCTGTATCAACCTCTCCGAGTTGTTCGACCCAGTCCAGAATATTACCAAGCTGCTGGGAGAACATTTCAGCTTCGTTATCCTCAATTTTTAGCCGCGCAAGACGCGCAATTTTATATACTGTATTTTTATCCATTGACATGCTTGTATTCCTTCTGGCTAAAAGCCCTAAATCTTCTAACACTACGCAATGGATCGTGCAATGCCTGTTGGCCTTTTGAAAGAGCTTCTGCCTGACATGCCCAAAGGAGTGCCTTTAATGGGACTGGATGTCGGATCCAAAACCATTGGTGTTTCTCTATCCAATGCAGACCAAAGCATTGCTACTCCTGTTATGACCGTTATGCGAAGAAAATTTACAGTCGATATTCAGGAAGTTGCCAAAATTGCTGAAGAATATGATGTTGGTGGGTTTGTAATCGGCTATCCGCTGAATATGGATGGCAGTACAGGCCAGGCTTGTGACCGTATCATGTCATTTGCTGATGAAATGAATAAATGTGGCGCATTGGGATCTGACCCCTGGATTGCTTTGTGGGACGAGCGTTTATCCACATATACTGTGGAAGACCTTGTGGGCGGAGATGTGGATATCCGCAAAGCCAAGGCGGAGGGGCTTATAGACCGGCTTGCAGCCCAGATTATTCTTCAGGGAGCTCTGGAGTATATGACTGACCATAGCGCATAAGTTCATGGCCATGATTTCGCATCCAGATATGACCTTCCAGATAATCCATGCAAAGTGACCGGCAAGTGTTCCAGAAAGCCTTGCTGTGGTTCAGGTGTTTGAGGTGTGCAACTTCATGCGAGATCACGTAATCCATGGCCGGGGGCGGGGCGAAGATTAACCTCCACGAAAAAGAAAGTTTACCCTCATTGCTGCAACTGCCCCAGCGGGTCTTTTGATCGCGAACAGTGATGCCCCGAATTTTCCTTCCCAGAGAATAGGCTTTTTCCATTGCAAGGGGCGTAATTATTTCATTGGCGTGGTTTTTAAGAAATCGTTCAATTCGCCGGGACGGGTCCTGCTGGTTACTTGTAACTATAATGGTATTGTATTTCAGATAGATATCGGTTTTTTTTAAAGTCTCATCATAAGTTATTGAGAGGACTCTGTCTATTCCTGCTATTGGTAAAGTGATGCTATTACTGAACGGTATTGGTTCTGGTAGTGATTTCAGTCGCTTGTTTATCCATTCTTCATGTGATTTGGCAAATTCATATGCTTTGCGAAAGCTCGTACGTCTGGGGATTACAAGATTAATAATCCGCTCTTTTGAATCCAGTCTGAGAGCCAGTCTTCGAGCCCTCGGACTAACTTTCAGCCGCAGGTACGGTGATATATCGGTGAGATCTTGCTGGTTCATCGTATGTATGACTAACACAGCGGGTGCATTTAGTCATTCTGTTCGCTATAATTACTTCCAAATGATGGACATAAATCCCGAATTTCTCAACCCTGATCGCTTGCCTGTTGCCATGGTGGCCATTTTGCTGGTGGCTACGGGAGGCCTGATCGTCGGTCCATTTAATGGCTATGCGGGTCCGCTGGTCTGGTGGTTTACCAAAAATTCTATAGGCAAGCTTGGGCGACGCCTTGACAAGCAGCAACGTACGGCAAAAGAACTTTTTTATAGAGGTTTCGTCTACGCCATTCTTGTTGTGTTTTTTGGCCTGGGACTTGGAAGCATTGCCAGAAATGTAGTCTGGAGCTTTCCGCATTATGATATCGCAGAAATTATCTTGCTCTCAATTTGTCTTTCTACCGGTGCTGTCTGGCATGCAGTTTGGCAGCTTTACCGGGTATTGAAGCGAAAGGCTAAAAAGTCTGGAGTGTATTATGCTATATCTCGCTCAACAGGGCAGGATTTTTCCGGAAGCGACGATTTCGGTATTACCCGTTCAGGCATAAGTTATGCTTTGCGTATGCTTCCTTTCGCACTAGTGAGTCCATTATTCT
>CAZJRT010000017.1:0-14645 GCA_964548445.1 uncultured Pseudobdellovibrionaceae bacterium | reverse complement strand
CATATGTTGTGAGAATCAAGGAGTTCGAAGCTGGGCGCGGGGACGTCAGGCCGGGCCTATTCATGTGTATGGATCCGTCTGGACAGCCGATTGCACTTCCCGGTGAAAGCACTATAGAGCCAACCTTTGGCCTGCCCGCCATGTGGATAGAAGATCGTTATCAGGAAGAAGCTCACTTTAAGGGCTATACAGTGGTCGATGCCTCAACTGTGATAACCACTCACATTACCGAAATCGTCAAAGACAATATGGCTGATCTGCTTTCGTATGCAGAAACTCAGAAACTGCTGGACGAATTACCGCCAGAATATCAAAAACTGGTTGGCGATTTGATTCCCGGACAAATTTCACTTGGCGGAGTGCAGAGAGTTTTGCAAATGCTGGTTTCCGAACGGGTTTCTATCCGGGATCTTCCTTCCATTCTGGAAGGTCTTGCTGAAGCTGCAGCCCATACCAGAAGTATCATGCTGATAACCGAACATGTAAGAAGCCGCCTGTCGAGGCAGCTTTGTGAGGCTAACGTCAATTCTCACGGGAATGTACCGCTTGTGACCCTGTCGCCCGAATGGGAGCAGAACTTTGCTGAATGCCTGCTGGGAGACGGTGAAGAGCGCCAGCTTGCAATGCCTCCCACCCAGTTGCAGGAATTCATTAACAAGGTCAGAAGCGCCTACGATGAATTTGCTGCTCAAGGCGAAAATCCCGTATTGCTGACTTCTCCGATGTTACGCCCCTACATACGATCGGTCGTCGAGCGTTTTCGCCCGCAGACGACTGTAATGTCACAGAATGAAATTCATCCAAAAGCCAAGATAAAAACCATAGGGCAAGTATAGTGAGCTACCTGCAAAAAATTCTTTTAGGAACTTTTGAAACTGCTCTTTTCCTGGATAAAGGCATACAACGCTTTCCGCATGGCAAGAATGACGCGATAATTTCCCTTGCTCTTCCCTTACTATTGATGCCGCTTTGGGTTACTGCATTTTATCTGGAACCGACACCCAAGCTGGGCGAGCAAAGCTATATCTGGCTTCTGGGCGTGCATGCCCTGAAACTGTTTTTCCAGCTGGTAATTTTTTACGGCATGATCTGGGAAGTTTCCCGCGCATTGAAGAAAACAGAAGGTTTCCGGTTGTTTGTAACTTCGCGCAACTACGTGGCTCTGGCCAGCTTTATAGTAAGCGCCCCGTTAATTCTGATGGCAGTGACCGGAGCTCATTCGTGGAGCGAATTATTTCCAATGTTTATCGCAATCATGTTTTATGAGATTGCCCTGACGGCTTTCATTGCCGCATATGCCTTGAACGTCCCCTGGCAACTGGCTGGAGGTATCGGCTTTTTATCGCTTTTTGTAAATGAAGCTGTTTCCAGCACCTTATTTTATTTTGTGGGTATTTCCTGATAATTTTACATTCCCGGCGACGGTACCGCAGGCCGGACGTTGTTGATATCCAGGTTGCTCTCGGCGTTTAATTGAGCCTCTGGCTTTTGCAGGCCTTCTTTGTAAGCAGATATGGAATGTTCCTGAACTTCTGGCAGAACCACCTGTTGCCCCACATGAGCATATAAAAACGGCTTGGCGTACCATTTTGCTTCTTCGGTCATAACGTCGGGAACGGGGTCACCTGCACCATCTACCCGCAAAACATTGATCCCTAGCCTGTCGGCATGTTTTTCAAATATCACCGCAAATTCCTTATCTCCGTAAGGCGGACTGCCATAAGCATAAATGTTGCCAATTTTAATACCGGTTTCTTCAGGAAAACGTTCGCTTATCCACTGGGCAGCAGTTCCAATCGCCATGCTTCCGGCTTTGGAAAACCCTGAAAGGTTTACACTTGAAGACCCCTCATTGCCTTCCGCAAAATCCGTAACGGCACCTTTAACTTTATCAAGGAAAAATCCCTCTTTATCATCATCCATAATGGCATTGTAGTAGCCTCCATAGGCTTTGCCGCCGAAACCTTCATGTTCTTTCGGATAATAATTCACACCTGCCCAGAAATCGTGCGGCTCATAGGAAACATTAATTTCGCTTGTTTCTGGATTATTTGTTATGACAGCCGTCGTGCCGCCCTGACTTACTATTTTCAGCTCCGTACCTTCGGCAACCTGGCTGCGCAAATAATCTCCGGCCTGCTCAGCGGAAAGCCCCTTCTCGATCATCTTGTCATAAAGCATCGGAAGTTCTGCATGCGCGGCAAGCTGTCTCGCCTTATCTGGATCGAAAGCATCCATTTGCCCAATCTACCGTTATCTGGTTGCTGGTTAATATTTACATAGATTATACAAAAAAATATTAATGACCGCGATTTTGACAGGTTTAAATTTGCTCACCTGTTTCTAGTGGTTCAGTTGTATCGGTTTCCTCAGTCTCGTCCCGGGATATAATTTTGCTTTGAGACGCTTTCCCGAACCTGTTGCTTATGCGCTCCTGGAAAGCCGAAAACTCCCGTGTGAAATACCGGATTATGTATCCGGTCTCTGATTGCTTGAGAAACGAGAAAATTTCTTTCCACGAGTCTTTTACCTGCATCAGGAAAAGCTTCAGATCATTTTTGATACTGGTCTTTTCACGAATGAAATTAGCGGATTCGGCCTTCGACTGCTGATAGCTGTTATGAATAAATATTCCCAAAACAAGCAGGCAAAGAATGATAAAACTCGTGGTAAAAACAGTGATAAAGCTGAGAACAGCGAAGGTTACCGGCCCGTAACCGGTAAAAAGCGAGCCTATCGTACTTAATATGATACATAACAGGCCACTGGCTATGATTAGCCCTTCTGTGTTTTTCTCCGCCAAACCCACCTCTTTGGAAAATTATTTTCGGACTGATTCGATTTTCTCCAGTGGCGCTAATACTAAAGCTTTACCCCTTATAACCTCAACTTGATTTTTGCAGCATGTATCCAAAACCACCTTTCCGGAACCTGGTTTGATGAGAATTGACATTAATGTGCTCCTTCGCTTCACTAAGCATGAACTCCAAAATAAGGAATCCATAGTATTGGGCAATAAACAAATTCATATTGTCGGCGCTGGCCTTGCTGGCAGCGAAGCCGCATGGCAAGTGGCAGAATCGGGCGTCCCGGTAATTTTACATGAAATGCGCCCCGCAAAAACAACGCCGGTCCATAAAAGTGCAAATTGCGCTGAGCTGGTATGTTCCAATTCATTTCGATCTGACGATCCGGAATACAACGCTATCGGCCTGCTACACGAGGAAATGCGGCGCTGCGGGTCGCTAATCATGCGGGAAGCAGACAAAACCTCCGTTCCGGCAGGCGGAGCATTGGCAGTGGACAGAGATCTTTTTTCCGAAGCAGTCACTGATGCACTTCAATCCCATCCATTGATCACCTTTGATAATTCAGAGCTGACTGAACTGCCTCCTGAAGATTGGGGGAGTGTAATCATTGCAACCGGACCGCTGACTTCCGAACCTCTGGCCGAAGCAATAAAAAACACTACCGGAGAAGAATCCCTTTCTTTCTTCGATGCTATAGCCCCGATCATCTACAAAGACAGCATAGATTTCGACATCTGCTGGCACCAGTCCCGCTATGACAAGGGAAGCGGCAAGGATTATATCAACTGTCCTTTTGACAAGGATCAGTATCTTCACTTCCTGAATGAATTAAGAAACTCCGAAAAAGTGGAATTCAGGGACTGGGAAAAGAAAACGCCATATTTCGAAGGATGTATGCCGGTAGAAATCATGGCCAGCCGGGGAGAAGACACACTGCGATACGGGCCAATGAAGCCCGTCGGCCTTACAGACCCGCGTACCGGAAAACGCTCTTATGCCGTTGTTCAGCTCCGGCAGGATAATGCTCTGGGAACGCTCTATAACATTGTAGGCTTCCAGACCAAAATGACATATGGCGAGCAATCACGGGTTTTTCGCCTTATTCCTGGACTGGAAAACGCCCGTTTTGCCCGTCATGGAGGCATTCACCGCAACACCTTTATAAATTCTCCCAGGCTGCTTGAGCCAGATTTACGGTTAAGGAGCAAGCCTCATATAAGATTTGCAGGACAAATTACCGGTTGCGAAGGGTATGTCGAAAGCGCAGCTGCCGGATTGCTGGCCGGACGCTTTGCTGCCAGCGAATATACCGGCAAGAATTATCCCTCTCCTCCGCAAACCACTGCCATGGGATCATTACTTGCTCATATTACTGAAGGAGCTGAAAGTGAGACTTTTCAGCCAATGAACATTAATTTCGGCCTGTTTCCTCCACTTGAAGATAACGTAAATGCAAAAGGAAAAAAGAAAATCAAAGGTCGGGATCGTAAAAAAATTCTTTCTGACAGAGCATTAAAAGAGCTTGGTCAATGGCTCGAAACTGCAAATGATGCTTTCATATCGGATGAGGAATGATAGAATTGGACAAAACCCGGGGGCTATTAACATGAAATCACTTTTCCTATCAGCATTTCTGATATTTTTTGTCACCTGTAGCGGGATAATACCTGCTGCTGCTCAGGATGAGTATCCTGTTGGCAAGGTGGTCGCGCTGAAAGGTTCGGCCAGCTACGGCCTCAATGGTCCCGATATGCAAAAAAATGATTCGATTTATATGAATACGGTAGTCAGTACCGGAGATAATTCCAGGATTATTATCCTTCTCATCGATGATACCGAGATAAGCCTGGGATCCAATTCGGAATTCACAATAGATCAATTTGTATTTGACCCTTACGACTCTCAGGAAAACCGGGCCAGATTCGGCTTTGCTCGCGGGGTATTTCGATATATCAGTGGAATGCTCGAAAAGCGTGATGATCCAAACGTCGAACTTGAAACGCCTTATGGAACGATTGGCATCAGGGGCACTGTCGTATGGGGAGGCGAAATTGGTGATGCCTATGGTATTTATGTAGCCGAAGGAAAAGCGGCCGTTGCTCTGCCCGACGAGATCGTATACCTGCCTGCCGGAACCGGTATTTTCATCGACAAGGCTACAAAAAAACATGGTGCAGTAAATGCCTGGCCCCCTGAGAAACTGGAAATCGCGCATGAAAAAATTGCTATGGCAGAGGCAGAAGACGTCGGCATCAGAATGATGATCGAAAAAGAGATGGTGCGTAACATTCCCCGGCGCGATGACTACCGTAAACTTATGTGGCCATATAAGGAAAAGCCTTACATCGAGCCCGAAACCGACGGCGGCACCCCCTATAGTGATGAATTTCTTAGACTGAGAGAGTCCAGCAGAAACGGCCTGCGAAAAAATTCCTACTAAAGAAAAAAATAAGGCGGGACATTCCCGCCTTTTTATTCTTCCAGCTCGATATCCCAGTATAGAAAATCGTTCCAGCTATCATGTAAGAAGTTAGGCGGGAACTTGCGACCATAATTCTGAAGCTGATGAACGGCAGGCTCATATGGTTCCTGCAGCGGATACATTTCCGATTCATGAGGCATACGACTGCCTTTGTGGATATTGCAGGCCTGACAGGCTGTAACAATATTAGTCCAGGAAGTGCGACCGCCACGAGATCTGGGGATCACATGATCGAAAGTCAACTCACTGGTTCGAAACTTGTCGCCGCAATACTGGCAGCGAAAACGATCACGCAAAAATACATTAAATCTGGTGAAAGCAGGCTTTTGTTTTGCCGGCACGTATTCCTTTAAAGCCAGAACACTGGGCAATCGGATTTCCCTGCTGGGTGAACGAACGGTGCGTTCATATTCCGAGACCACAACGACACTGCCTCTGAACATAGCCTTGACAGCTTCCTGCCATGGCAGAAGTGAAAGAGGCATATAGCTAAGTGGCCTGTAATCTGCATTAAGGATCAGGGCGGGGCATTTATCCAGTGACATGGCAACATCCATCGATCTTCCCTCCTTTCGGTGATCGCCAGCGCCATTAGGGAATTACTATCGGGAAAGCCACGGAAACAGCCGATTCCCTATCTTTATTCTACCATATTTCAAAGAAGCCAACGAATAACCCCGGTCGTTATCCCCTGCTTCATAAAAAAAGCGGCCCGGTCAGGCCGCCTTTCCCTACCCCATCATATCTATCTTATTCACCGGCAGCAGGCATAATTTCATTAAGCTCGCCGGCTTCGCTGGATGCAAGTACCTGTGTGACTACCATATCACCACTGGAAAGTCTGAATATTACAACTTGCGGATTACCCGCTACCAGCAACAGATTATGAGCCAATGCCTGCCCCCCTCCAATGCCGCTGATAGCCGCAATGGCCAAGACTGATAAAACTGATTTTTTTATAAATGTCATCTCCGGCTTCCCCTCTTTCGGAAATGTTATGTATTTATATAAAATTTTACACAAATTTATTGAAAATGTCTTAAGATCGACATAATAACTTCAAAAACCTAGCTTTTTCAGAAAAGCAATTCCGCTGTCGATTCCCTGAGGATCAATGCCATGGGCCAGACCGGGAACCGACTTTCCAGAAACGTCAAACTCGGCAACCTCCAGCATCTGTATAGCATTGCGCCATGCCTGAAACGGCACAATCTGATCTTCTTCTCCGTGAACCAGATGGACAGGAACTTTGTTTAGCTCAAGAATATTATCGCTTTCAGGCAACCAGCCGGAAAATCCCAAAATACCGGCCACCTTTTCTTTTTGTCTGAGGCCAGCATAAAGGGCCATCATTGCGCCTTGTGAAAAACCGGAAAGAACCAGATCGCTATATTTAAGGCCATAACGCTGCAACTGCAGCAGGATAAACTCATCCAGCAGAGGAAAGACCTGTGCAGCTCCTTTTTGCATGGATTCGGGGGTCCAGTCCTGCAAGCTGTACCATTGACGCCCCATCGGAGCCATGTCGCATGGATAAGGAGCATCAGGTGCAATGAATACTACATCTCCCAGCCCCTGAGCCATTACCGGGGCAAGCTCGATCAGATCCTGGCCATCTGCTCCAAGGCCATGAAGCAGAATAACCATCTTTGCAGGATCATTTCCCGAAATCGGTTTTAATTCGTAAACTTTAAGTTCATCTTCCATTTGCCCGGCACCATTATCCAGTTTTTTTGAATGTCTATTTGACCATAAAGCTACAGATAATAAAAAGTTGTACATGATACTCCAAATGACAAAAACAGAAGTAATACCATGCAATTGCCCGAAAAAATTATAACGCGCTTCGCTCCCTCCCCCACCGGCAGGCTTCACCTGGGACACGCTTATTCCGCGCTCTTTGCCTATACAGAGGCTATACGTCACAAGGGACATTTCATTCTGCGCATTGAAGATATCGACACTGGTCGATGCCGTCCCGAATTCGAACAGGGTTTTTTCGAAGATCTTGCATGGCTCGGGCTGGAGTGGGAAGAGCCGGTCCGACGCCAGTCAGAGCACTTCGATGATTACCGCAAAGCACTCGATGCTCTGGATAAGAATGGCCTGCTATACCCCTGTTTCTGCACGAGAAAAGAAATACAGGAGGAAATTGCCCGCTCGGAATCGGCGCCTCATGGACCGGAAGGAGCCTTATACCCTGGAACATGCCGCAACCTATCGACCAGAGAACGAAAAGACAAAATCTGTTCGGGAACTCCTTACGCACTGAGACTGGACGTCGGAAAGGCCATATCGGCTTTTAAATCGCCGCTCTATTGGACAGACCTTTCTAAAGGTGAACAAACCGCCACTCCGGAAATTCTTGGAGATGTGGTACTGGCCCGCAAGGATGTACCGGCCAGCTACCATTTATGCGTAACGCTTGACGACCATATTCAGGGAGTATCTGTAGTAACAAGGGGAGAAGATTTATTTTACGCCAGTCACTTGCATCGCCTGCTTCAGGAGCTGCTTGTGCTTGACATCCCCGTCTGGCATCACCACAAACTGCTGTTAGACGAAGAAGGAAAGCGCTTTGCCAAACGTAATAAAAGCGTAACCTTGCAGCATCTCCGCGAAGCTTCGGGGAAAACTCCCCGGCAAATCATGGACATGGCAGGCCTGCATATCTAATATATGCATAATTTACGGAGACATTTATGGGTCATGATTTACTGCATATAGAAGGTAAACCTTATATCATTCTGCCTTTACAGGAATATCTTGAAATAACCGGGCAAAAATCTGAAAGCTTGCCCCAGGAAATAATGAATCTTATTTCCGAAGGCCGCGAACACGCTGTGAAAATCATTCGCAAACACCGTGGCATGACGCAGGATGAACTAGCCAGAGCTACAGGCCTGTCGCGTACTTATCTAACTGAAATTGAAACAAGGCGCAAAGACGGTTCCATCCGCGCCCTAAAAGCGATAGCCGCCGCGCTGGAAGCAGATTTGGGGATACTGGCAAGTCAAGACTAGTTATTAAACAAGTATCATGTGTCCTCAACCATTTTACGAAACAAACGAAGCCTTGCCTCAATATTTTTGAAATAATCTTTTGACCACAAAACCTGCTTTATGGTAAAAATGATAGTACAGGGAGTAACCAAGAAAGAAAAAGAATGTCTAAACATCTTACACTCATGTTCCATGGCGACTATGGCGAGGACAAAGGTTTAAGTGATATCGGCAAACAAAAAGTCGATGACGTTGCAAAACAGATGGTAGCCACTGGTTCGGTGCCTGATGTAATCGTTCATTCACCCGTTAAAAGGACTACCGAAACAGCTTGCAGGCTTAAGGAAGCTTTCCACAAAGCTACCGGCAGGGACATTCCAATGGTTCCTGAGGAGTGGCTGGATGAGGCGCATTGCCCGACTCCGGACAACGTAAAGCATTTTAATAATGCTGCAAACAGTGTGCTGATGGTCACGCATTCCCCGAATATTGCCCGCTTGCTGCTTTCGATTAACCGCGAAGAACAGATTTATAACAGCGTAATTCCGGGTTATGCTTCCGCTTATGAGCTCGACAGCCATACTGAAGACTGGGGATCCTTCGAAGATACTCATATCCAGAGGATTTACAGACCGAATACTGAACCGGCTTATTTCGCCGAGCCTAGTGTGGCCTGACCACTCTTGCGACAGTGAGAACATCCACCGCCGAACAGCCGCCCTTTAACAGAGCGGCTGTACATTCTTTTACTGTAGAGCCAGTTGTATATACATCATCTATCAGTATTATCCGCTTATCCTTTAATCTGGATCGCCATTCATCCCGAACTACAAAGGCATTCCTGACATTTTTTAATCTGTCTTTTGCTCCCTTATGCCCTTGGGATTGAGTTGCCCGCACCCTGGTTAAAGCTTCCGGCAGATATGGTATTTCCGTTTCTGCCGCAAGTGCCCGCGCTATCAGAGCCGCCTGATTATAACGACGCTTGAGCAATCTCCATCTATGTAATGGTACCGGGACAAGAAAATCAGCCTGAGGCAAAATGTCAGCCCCTGCGCGTTTTAACCATGGAACAAAAGCCCTGACCGCATGCGTTTGATCGGCATGTTTGAAGCGAAGGATCAAGGCCCGGCTCACTTCATTATAAGCAAGCGCCGCCCGCGCCCGGTAGAACTCGGGTTTGCTTGCCAGACATTCTCCACAAAGCATGCCTCCTGGTTGCTGATAGTCAAACGGGCGGCCGCAGCATTCGCAAAATGGCTCGGAAATAAAATCTAGCTGGCTCCATACTTCCGGGGAAATCATCCCATGTCTGTCGACCGGCCTGTCACTGATTATGCAACTTGGCGGCAATATAAAATCAATAATTTGGCGCACAGGAAAGAGGCGCTCAATTACTTTGCTTTTTCTGAAGCCGGACATACATTTATCTTAAGTGCGGAATATATAAAGGTTGCGCTTGCACCTTTGCTTATATATTATGGCTCGAATAAGGCAATAGTATCAAAAGATAAAGGACAAGCGTCAAGGTCAGCTTTTACCTGGCGGTTGTGTAGATGGTGACAGCAGAAAAAAACATTACGGCTTTATGGGGGGGGCATAATCATATTAGCAGCTCGAAAGATAAGGATCGTTTTGGGATAAAAGATAAAGTCAACCGGCCAACGGAACCCTTCGTGAGTGAAAAAGCCGAACTCTTAAAAGATATTCCACCATCGATAATCCGCAAGGCCTGGTTTGCGATGGCTCATCTTGTATTGGACCCGGGCGCCCTTGTCGTAGACATGGGCTGCGAGAATGGGGACATGACATATACTATGGCTGTATTCAACCCGAGTAACCGTTTTATAGGCATAGACAAAAGCAAACGGACAATTAACAAAGCCCGGCAAACTCACAAGCTTCCCAATCTTGAGTTTCGTGTCGGCGATATCACCAAAGACATATTCGAAGATAGCTCGGTTGATGCCATTATCAATTCGTACATAATCTATGATGTATATTCCCAGTCACGGTTTAATGAACGGACTGTAAGACAAATGCTCAGAAATCACGCTGCCATGCTAAAACCTGGCGGCGTTATTTTTATTAACGACTATGCCAGACCGCCACCCGAGGAATACGTACTACTCGAAATGCCGGACATTCAAAGTCGTGGCGAAGAACTTTCACAGATGTGCGAAGCTGACTTGCTGGTCTGGTTTTCCGAACATGCCCGGCCCAGCATTAAAGACCCGGGCTGTTGCGGTTTTTATCTCGAAGAGATGCCATCGAGATTACCTAAAACACGGCTGTTCCGGCTTCCTTATAAATGGGCATATGAATTCATAATGCGTAAGGACAGCCGCGAAATGTGGCAGGCAGAATTGCCTAAGGAATATACCTACTTCACCAAGCGTGAATATCGTAAAGAACTGCGTGCACTTGGCGCCCGCGTATTATACAGCACCCCGCACTGGGACGATTCATATATCAAGAAAAACTTCCATGGGCATTTTAGGCTATATAAGGATGATGGAACTCCGCTCGGATGGCCTCCCACCAGCTTCATTGCGGTAGCCCAGAAAATGGGAGAGGGCAAATCACTGGTTCTGGAAGAGCGCCGCCCTTCAAAGGAAAAGAACAGTGGCATGCGGATTTTTGCAATGCGCAATGAGCATGATGGAAGAATAATAGATATTGTTACTCGTGATTACGATCAAACCAATATCATTCCGTACCGTATTAACGAACATGGCGGCCTGAATGTATTTGTTCACGAGGGCCTGCCACGATGTATCATCAATTCGGTTCCACGGCATGGCAAGAGCCTGGACGGTAAACGCTGGTCCGGGCACATGGTAGAAGCTTTATCAGTGGATACCGGAACAGTAAGAGAGGCCGAACAGGGCGGAACCAAAGATACAATCAAATTTTCCAACAAGTATTTCGGGCTTAAACCTGCGTTAGGCACGACCTTTGAGGAAGGCCCTCACTTTTACCCTGCACCGGATTTCATAGATGAGCGCATAGAAACGCGTTACCTGCGTATAGAAAGCGGTAGCAGCCGGACCAATCTGGCTGAAACCATAGCGAAAGACGCCGAAGGTTTTTCTTCTCACGGAAGAATGCGCGAGATAGACGCACAAAGTCTGCTTAATGCGATTTCAGTAGGGTTTATTCCCAATTCGAGGCTCGAGACCCAGATAATCAACCTCTATTACATGCTTGGAATGAAAGCAGAAACCTGGAATGAGTGTCCACTTAACATTCAGGCAGAAGATCCGGAGAATGTACTTTCCTTACGCGATCTGCTCAGCCAGATGGCCGGTGACGATTCACGCTACAAGGAGGTCAAGGGCAATGTCGGTCAGATCCGGATGATAAACAGCATCTTCGTTGATGAAGGATATACTAATGGCGGACCTTCAGGGCTTGTATCCAAAGGAATGGATTTTGTTGTCCCTGGTGACGATACTGTCAATACGGCTGTTGTACTGCCGCTTACCTATGACCTGAACGGCGAACTTATGGCGGGAGTGGTAACAGAATTCCTGCCAGTACCCCAACGCTATAAAGGCAATGGCACCGTACTTACGGTACCAAGTTTACCGATGCCTCAGGAAATTTACAACATGGACACTGCTGCTGCCTATCTGGCATATAAACTGGGCGTGAAAAAAGATCAGGGTGCCCGGCTTGGCGAGAGCTATTTCTGTCACTCAGGGGGCACTCCACAGCGAATATACCCCTTTGCCGCCGCTAACGTAAGTATTGCCAAGTTCATGGAGACCGGACGCACCCACGGGCCGGTACAGTACACCCCGACCTACAATGTCTGGAAATTGATTTATCTTGATAATCATGACAGCTTTATGTGGGAGATGATCAAGGCTTACTGGACCTTCTGTGGCGAAACCGAGGCCACTTATAATCTTGCCCACGCCTATAGCATGCAGGCGGAAAAATCCCGGCCCGTTAGTCTGCGCGTAGAACAAATCTTCAGCAATAAGGGCATGGAAAGTACAGAAGCCAGGGAAATAATGGATACGCTATCATCTCAGGAGCGACTGGAATGGATCAACCATAATTCTTCCAACCGAAGCATTACTGAAATTTCAGAAGAAGATTCAGATGAAGATGATTACAGCCACAATGAAGATAGCAATGAATTTGATCAGCGTCGCGATCATCTCGATGAACTTAAACCGACAAACGAATAAGTGCCTCCGCTAATATTTGACCGAAAAGCTTTGCGAATTTTCCGCAAGAGATCAGAGAAAATGCAAGGAGACTTCGCTTTCCTGACAGGTTTTGCAGCAAATAGCCTCAACAACCGTCTACTTGATATAAAAAGGAATTTTTCTTCAAGCCTGTATATTGGACAGGGCGAAATGAAAAACAGCAACAGGCTCGGAAATATTACTCATTGTGATTATGGTCGCCGTGCCGATATCGAAGCGGATGAAGAATTTCTTCCTTTTGCCGAAAAAAGCTTCGATGCCTGCATCAGCAACCTCACCCTTCATAGCGTCAATGACCTGCCGGGAGCTCTGTCCCAAATCTATCATTCCTTGAAACCGGACGGGCTTTTTCTGGCATCTGTTTTTGGCAGCAGCACTCTCGCCGAACTTCGCAGTTGCTTGAGACAAGCAGAAAATGAGATTTATGGCTATACAAAGCCTCATATAATCCCTTTTGCCGATATAAAACAACTTGGAGCCTTGACGCAAAGAGCAGGGTTTGCAATGCCGGTTGCTGATTCCGATATGATCACAGTTACTTATAAAAGCATCTTTGATCTTTTTCGGGACCTTCGGGGGATGGGGGAGAGTAATATCCATACAGATCGCAACAGATTCTTCTCAAGCCGGGCCCTTTTTGAAAATACCGCCCGTCTTTATAAGGAAAAATACAGCGAAAAAGGAGGACGGTTATCTGCCACCTTCGAGGTTATTTATCTTGCTGGTTGGCGGCCCTCTTAATCTTCCGAGGATTTTGGACCGGAAGATCGACGACGTGAACGCCTCACTTGCGGTCGTGAACGCTGCTGGCCTCGATCCATTTGGTCTGGCTCGTTACCCGGCGAATCATCCTCATCATGACGGTGGTTATTATTTCGATCACGTTTTGCCCTGTGCGGAGGAATGGGAAGCGGCTTTTGCGCATTTTCCTCGCGCTCACTGATCGCCATTTCTATTTCCAGGCGAGAGCCTACTTTTCTCAGCTCATGGATGGAATCCTGTAGTTTTTCGCGCCTTTCTGAGTTGTGCTCATCTGCACGCCATTCCTGATAAAAAGCTACGCATGCATCCGAAGCTTCACGCAGTCTTTGTTCGATTTCATCCATTTGGCAACTCCATTTTTTAACTCTGCCAATTTATACAGATTAGTCTAGCCGCGCAAGGCTAAGCAGCTCCCTGTGATATGGCAATATCATGCTCTTCCATAGTAACGTCGAGGTGATCGGCAATCGACAAAACCGTTTCCAGCTCTTTTTTAAGAGATAGCATACTCTCATGATCTGTTGCAGGAATCTCAATGCTGGCGGGCTCAAAATAATTCTTGTTTGAAGGCAGCAGTATTAACATTTGCTGCTCGAACCACGAGGCACTTACACTTTTGGCCTCATAAAGATCAATGAGCTCCTTAAGACGTTCTATCATTAGCGGATCAATCAGATACCTCGCTTCAACCTGATCGCTGGTAAAAACGTCATAAAGTTTTTCAAATTCAGGATCGACCAGATTTGCCCTTTCAAGGCCACTTATTTTCTCCCGAAACCATTTAAAAACACCTGCGCAGTCTTTGACGAGAATGGTGTTCCCCGAAAAGCGCCTTTTGCTTAGCCGGGCAAGAATCGCCAGCCCCTTGAAGACAGTGACATAGCGGGTGTTTTTGCCTGACCGGCGTCGCTCTTTCAGTACGATTTCAGATAGCTGAATCGTAGTGCCATTGTACTGGCCCTGAAAAAAGTCTTCAGACTTATAGCGATCATGATTTGGGATGATACCCGATGGATTTAGCAGCGACATGGGAATTTTACCGTCCGCTTTGTAAACCAGATCCCCAAGAGCCCTGGCAATATGCGGCAGGATTTCCTGCTTGTAAGCCTTTGCGTATTTACGTTTGGGGTCGGTAGCCCACCACCATAAAGCTCCGAGAGCCACGACGGTTAGCCCTGCTGCGCTGTTATCACTTCCGCTCTGCCAGCTCAAAAGCATGTAATCGATGAACCCGCAGACTCCTGTCACCGGGCCGGCAGCCATAAGAGCTGTTTTCTTGCGCCATAGATACTGGTCCAGTTTTTTGATTCTGATACCCTCCAGCTGCTCAAGTAGCGGCGCCACTTTTGACAAAAGATTTTCGTTT
>CAZJRT010000016.1:10290-14752 GCA_964548445.1 uncultured Pseudobdellovibrionaceae bacterium | reverse complement strand
TTAAAGATTTTATCTCAACTCCCAAACCAAATGGATATCGCTCTATTCATACCAGTGTGATAGGTCCTTCCAGTCAGCGGATCGAGATTCAGATCCGCACAGAAAAAATGCACGAGGAAGCAGATCTTGGTGTGGCCGCTCACTGGGCATACAAGCAGGGAGAGGAGCAGGCAAGTCTTCGGAATATTCGGGAATATCGCTGGATGCGTGAGTTGCTGGAGATCCTCGAGCACGAGCAGAAGCCGGAAGATTTTCTTGAAAACAGCAAGCTGGAACTCTTTCAGGAACAGGTCTATGTGTTTACGCCTAAAGGTGACCTGATGGAGCTTCCAAATGGGGCAACACCTATCGATTTTGCCTATGGTATTCACTCGGATATCGGCGATAAATGTGTAGGAGCCAAAGTTAACGGACGCATTGTTCCTCTCAATACTCGCCTGCAAAACGGGGACCAGGTGGATATTATTACTGCCAAGACCCAGAATCCCTCTCCAACATGGGAGCGATTTGTTGTTACCGGCAAGGCTCGCTCCCATATCCGGCGTTTTATTCGCCAGCAGCAAAGGGGCGAATATGTTTCTCTCGGACGGGCCATGCTGCAGAAGATCTTCCGTCAGGAGGGCTATGACTTCTCCGACAAGGCCGCAGCCGGAGTACTTGACTATTACAAGGCGCAAGAGGTCGAGGATGTTTACGCCAATATCGGCGCCGGTAATCTTGCGGCGAGAGATGTATTTAAAGCGATCTTCCCTGGCCATCAGTATCAGCAGCAGAAAAAAGAAGAACTGACGCCGGAGAAAATTGCTGCAGGCCGCCGTCGGCCGATTGCCAGGGATGCGCCTATGCCGATCAAAGGCCTGATCCCCGGGATGGCCGTTCATTTTGCCCGCTGCTGCCACCCGCTTCCAGGTGATCGTATAGTAGGTATTGTTACGACCGGAAAAGGTGTGACCATTCATACTATCGATTGTGAAACGCTGGAGACCTTTGCGGATACGCCGGAGCGCTGGCTTGATGTTTCGTGGGGCGATGGTCCCGATGCACCGGAAGCCCATGTCGGCAGAATTAATGTTACCCTTGCCAACCAGCCGGGTTCACTTGGAACTTTGTCTACGGTTATCGGCAAGAATGGCGGTAACATTACCAATTTGAAAATAACTAACCGTACGCTGGATTTCTGGGATATACTAATCGATATATATGTCAACGATACCAAGCACTTGAACAACATTATAGCCGCTCTCAGGGCAACGCCGCAGATAGCTACCGTTGAAAGAGCGCGAGGACGGTAGTCAGCCAAGAGGTATTCAAGAGGTATTAATGTTTCGCAGGCGGGTTCCCAAGAAAGTTGGTGCAAAACTACAGGATATGATCTGGCCGAAAATTGGCTGGCTAAGGGCTGTGCGCTACTGGATACATCGGGTATTCCGCAATAAGGATTCCACTCACAAAATTACTGCAGGACTTGCCAGCGGTGATGCTGTCTCGTTCTCTCCTTTTATCGGCACGCACATATTACAGTCCTTTTTTCTGGCAAAAATCCTTAAGGTCAGCTGGATTGCCGCTCTTGTTGGAACGGTTTGGGGAAACCCGTGGACTTTCCCGTTTTTGTTTGCGGCTTCCTATATAACCGGGGCGTGGTTGCTGCATGCATTTGGCATTGAAGCTATCCGGACATTGCCGGATTACCTCGATCTGGAATATCTTGTTGATCAGCCAAAGGAGTTCTTTGCTTATCTTTTCGCTCATCCGCTGGAACTGCTTTTGCCGATGACGATAGGCAGTCTTGTTGCAGGAACACTTTTCTGGCTGGTTGCCTATGGTCTGCTGTATTATCCGGTAAGATATGCCCGAACAGCCTATAACGCCTACCATGACACGTTGCGGGAGCGCTTTAGAAAGCTTGGAAAGATAAAGAAATTCAAGGAAAAGCTTAAAAGGAAATGATTATCGGCATTGGTACAGACTTGGTTGATATAAGCAGGATCGAGAAAATCCTGGCCCGGCACGGCAGGCGTTTTAAGGAAAGATGCTTTACTTCCGATGAAATCAAGAAAGCGGAAGGGCAAAAAAGCGCAGCCTCTGTTACAGCTACATACGCAAAACGTTTTGCTGCCAAGGAAGCCTGTGCCAAAGCGTTGGGTGGAGGCTTCAGCAACGGCGTTTACTTAAGGGATATAGGAGTGGTTAACGGCCATGACGGCAGGCCATCTGTCCGATTGCATGGCGGAGCGCTTGCAAGACTGGAAAAATTGACACCTGCGGGAAGGAAGGCGAATATACATATATCAATCAGTGATGAGCCGCCCATGGCCCAGGCATTTGTTGTAATTGAAATCTCCTGAACTAATTACTTTCAATCGCTCACAACTTTGTTTACAAACCCTTCATGACCGAAAAACACAGCAGCGAAAAAACCACAGAAAGCGAAAAATGCGCTTAGAAACAAGAGCATCAGCCGCCGATGAGTGCGCGCGAGGAATGGTATGAGTTTCTCAAAACCGGTTTTATCGCTGTGCTGCTGGCGCTGGTCATCAGGACTTTTCTGTTTGAGCCCTTCAATATCCCGTCAGGTTCGATGAAGCCGACACTCGAGATCGGAGATTATCTGTTTGTCTATAAGCCTGCATACGGCTACAGCCGTTTTTCCTTCCCTTTTGGTATGGCACCGATTCATGGCCGGATTTTTGCTGAAGAGCCTGAGCGCGGTGACGTGGTGGTTTTCAAGCTGCCAACCAACACCGGCATTGACTATATAAAACGTATAGTGGCTATGCCGGGTGAAACTGTGCAGGTAACGGACGGACGCCTCTACATTAATGATGAGCTGGTGCCCAGGAAAGAAGTGGGGTGGAAGAGAGTAGACGACGGGCCTCTATATACTAATATGCTGGAATACGTGGAAACTCTTCCCGGCGGAGTGGTGCATAGTATATATGAAGAAAGCGACCGCATGCCTCTGGATAATACTCCTCAGTATACTGTACCGGAAGGCCATTACTTCCTCATGGGAGATAACCGGGACAATTCCCAGGACAGCAGGGTAATGAATCATGTCGGCTTCGTGCCTTACAGGAATTTGGTTGGCAGGGCCGAAGTAATTTTCTTCTCGACTAATGGAACGGCTGGTCTGGCCGAATTCTGGAAGTGGCCCTGGACCATTCGTTACGGCCGGTTATTCCAAAGAATTAAAAATTTTCAGGCTGAAGAGATCGAGGAATGAGTTCAAATCCAAGTCGCCTTCAGGAAGTTCTGGGTCATTTTTATAATAATAAAGCTCTTTTGGAAGAGGCGCTTACCCATTCAAGCGCGGAAGGTGACGTTAGCTATCAACGGCTTGAGTTTTTGGGCGATCGGGTACTGGGACTGGTTATCGCTGATTTTCTGCTGCGCAGTTTTCCTGACGAGAATGAAGGCGATCTGGCGCGGCGTCTGTCAGGGCTGGTCGATAAAACCATGCTGGCTCGGGTAGCTATTGAAGCGGAAATCGGAAAATTTATCCTTATGTCTGAGGGGGAAAAAGCAGCTGGCGGCGATGCAAATGAGAATATTCTCGCCGATGTCATGGAAGCTTTGATCGGTGCCGCATATCTTGATGCCGGTTTGGAAACATGCCGGAAAATGATTGAAAGCCTTTGGGGAGACAGACTCTTCGAAATGGTCAGTCCCCCGATTGATCCCAAAACCGAACTGCAGGAATGGACTCAGGGGCGCGGAATGGGACTTCCTCAATATGAGCTTGTCGGGCGGACGGGACCCGATCATGCGCCTGTATTCGATATTCGAGCAAACATCGAGAGTTACCCGCCAGTTGTTGCACAGGGGACTTCTCGCCGGGCAGCAGAAAAAGCAGCTGCAGAGCTGATGCTTGCCAGTTTGCAAAAAGAAAGACAGGCCGATGAATGAACAGCACTGTGGTTTTGTAGCTGTTGTGGGGCCGCCTAATTCGGGCAAATCGACGCTGGTGAATGCGCTCGTAGGAACCAAGGTGAGCATAGTTTCTCCAAAAGTCCAGACAACCCGCAGCAGGATTTTGGGTATCGCCCTGCATGAAAACAGCCAGATAGTTCTGGTAGATACACCCGGAGTTTTTTCTGCTAAAAAGCGCCTGGAGCGGGCGATGGTGGCCGCAGCCTGGAATGGTGTCAGGGAGGCAGATCTTACCGCATTGATAGTCGATGCCACCAAGGCAGGCAACCCCTCTTACTTGTCTGATTTGTTTGATAATCTAAAATCGTCCAAAGGCAGGAAACTGCTGGTCATCAACAAAACCGATCTTATAGAGAAGTCAAAGCTTTTAGAGATGTCAAGGCAGCTCAATGAAGAGCTTTCTTTTGATGCTACTTTTATGGTTTCCGCCCTCAAGGAGCAGGGGACAGACAAATTGCTGGAGTTTCTTGCCCAGGCAGTATCCGCAGGGCCCTGGCTATATGATGAAGATGCTGTAACTGACATGCCCGCC
>CAZJRT010000016.1:0-10280 GCA_964548445.1 uncultured Pseudobdellovibrionaceae bacterium | reverse complement strand
ATTGCTGGCAGCAGAGATAACACGAGAAAAAATCTTCCGGCAGCTGCATCAGGAACTTCCCTATGGCATAGCCGTCCAGACGGAAAACTGGGAGGAAATGGATAATGGTCAGATCCTGATCCATCAGGTGATCTACGTTTCCCGAGATAATTATAAAGGTATTGTTCTGGGTAAGGGCGGTAGCCGGATCAAAAAAATTGGAGAGGCTTCAAGGCTGGAGTTAAGCGAAATTTTCGAGACAAAAGTACATTTGAAGTTACATGTAAAAGTCAAAGAGAACTGGAAGGAAGATGCTGAACAGTTCGCGCTTCTGGGGCTGGACTATAACGCTTGAAACTTTTCCAAACTTAATGACGGTTTTTTCACAAGTAATTGTGCAACAAACACTTTTTTTCACTAATCATAAAAAAATCTCCGACATAAATGTGGATAAACGAAGATTATTTGAACCGGCTTGTAGCCCCCCGAATCACCTCTTGGTAATGTAGGCTCCAATCGCAAAAGTGAGCTAATGATTTTGGGCTGCCGGATAAGTATGGAGCCTGTTTATGGGGATTTACGGGAGAAGGAGACGTTATGAGTTGGACCGATGAACGCGTAGCGCTGCTAAAGCAGCTTTGGGGCGAAGGCAAGACAGCCGCCGAGATCGCCAAAGCATTGGGAGAAGGGGTTACCAGAAACGCTGTAATTGGAAAAGCTCATCGCCTCAAACTTTCTAACCGGGTTTCTCCCATTCAGCAAAATGATAATGTCAAGCCAGCGGAGCCGGAGAAGAAGGCTAAGCCGGTTGTACCCAAGGTGGTTGAAGGCGGAGTTAAACTGGCTGACCTTAAAGAGCGTATGTGTCGCTGGCCGACAGGTGACCCAAAGGATGCGGATTTTCACTTCTGTGGTTGTCCTTCTGTTCCGGGCATCCCATATTGTGCCGAGCATGCCAAGGCAGCATATCAGGCCCCCGGTCGTTCCCGCACTCTTCAGGCGGAAGATTTCGAGGAGAAAGAAAACACCAACAATGAACTTGAGCTTGAAGAAAAGCATGCAGTAGCCTGAGGTAATTGCAAGCAGGACTTATTTTGTGCATGCCCCCGTGGGGGCATGTTTTTTTTCAATTGAAATTGCGCATCAAAAAGCTCCCTATAAAAAAAGCAAAAATCAGTTTGGTTATTCAAGTATTTGCTTTATTTTCTGAAAGGGATTTTCAGAAATTGGTTATCCCGCTTAATAAGTGCTAATCTTCATGAGTTTTCTGAAGGCTAAACATGAAATCTTCATATATTACTGCATTTGCTCTGATCGTTCTGGCCGTGGTCTGGATGCTTAGCGGCGTTTTTAAGGGTGGTGAGTCCGCTGCCATCAAAACACCCCAGGAAATCGAGGAGACCAGCGAGCAGATTATGAGAGTTCGTGTCCAGCTTTCGGAAGCTGCACCTGTCGTGAATGATATTGTGGTAACGGGCCGATCACAGGCATCTCGAACAGTAGAGTTGCGGGCGGAAACAGCGGGGCAGGTCGAAGAGGTCTTTTTCGAAGAAGGCGCCAAAGTAAATGCAGGAGATCTTTTGGCTCGCCTCGAAGTTAATGATCGCGAAGAACGGGTTGAAGAAGCCAGAGCATTAGTGCAGCAGCGGGAAATTGAGTACAATGCTGCCAGTAAACTGGAAACAAAAGGATTTAACTCGAAAATCCGTCTGTCGGAAGCTAAGGCCGCCTTGCAATCAGCCCAGACTCTTTTGCGTAAGGCTGAAATTGATCTGGCAAAGACCAGGATATCTGCACCATTTGACGGGATGTTAAGTGTTCAGGCGATAGAGCTTGGAGATTATGTCTCGATTGGTTCACCGCTTTACCAGATTGTTGATCTCGATCCTGTAGAATTTACTGGTTATGTTTCTGAAAGCAATATTGCAGAAGTCCGTGAAGGTCAGTCGGCTGCTGTAATACTGCTAAATGGCCCGGAAGTGGAGGGATTGATCTCCTTTGTTGCTCCGGCTGCCGATCCGCAAACCAGAACTTTTCGAACAGTAGTCTCTGTTGAAAATCCGGAGCTTATGATCAGGGAGGGGTTAACCGCCGAGATTAGAATTCCTCTTTCAGACGTTCAGGCGCATAAAATATCTCCTTCGGTTTTAACCCTGAATGATGAAGGCCGGGTTGGTGTCAATATTGTGGGGGAAGATGATCAGGTTAAGTTCGTTCCTGTAGAAATTATTGCGGATCTTCCCGGTTACATGCTGATCGATGGGTTGCCGTCCACAGCCCGGATTATCACTGTAGGTCAGGAGTTTGTTATCCCGGGCCAGAAGGTAGAGCCGGTTATGTCCGAGGATGAGGAGTTGCTGTGATAAAGCCGGTAATTGATGCTTCTTTATCTCATAGCCGTACAGTGCTATTGACTCTGGCATTGCTGCTTATCGCCGGAACCTATGCCTATGTAAGTATCCCCAAGGAATCCTCGCCCGATATTGATATTCCCCAGATTTACGTGTCGCTTGGAATTGAAGGGATTTCACCGGACGATGCCGAGCGGCTTCTGCTTCGTCCGCTTGAACAGGAACTGGCTACTGTCGAAGGCATTGATGAAATGAAGTCTACCGCCTATCAGGGCGGAGGTTTTGTGCTGCTGGAGTTTCAGGCGGGCTTTGACAAGGACCGGGCTATTGATGATGTGCAAAAGGCAGTGGATCAGGTGCGACCTGAATTGCCGGATTCTCTTGAGAGTGAGCCCAAGGTTACAGAAGTAAATTTCAGCTTGTTCCCTGTGCTGGTTGTGATGCTCTCTGGCGATCTGCCCGAGCGAACCCTGCTTGATCTTTCCAGAGATCTTGAAGACAGGATAGAGGCAATACCATCAGTCCTGGAAGTCAATATAGCCGGTGATCGTGAAGAGCTCGTTGAAGTGCTTGTCGACCCGGAACTGCTGGAAAGCTATGATTTGCGAGGCGAAGAAATTATGGCTTTCTTCCAGCGCTCCAACCGGCTCGTAGCGGCAGGAAACATCGATACCGGGTCCGGGCGTTTTGCTATTGAAGTTCCGGGCCTGTTTGAGAATGTTTCCGATATCATGAACATGCCGATCAGAGTTGCCGGTGACTCGGCCCTCACGGTGAGCGATATCGCCGAAATACGCCGTACATTCAAAGACCCTGAAAGCTTTGCCCGGCTTAATGGAGAGCGAGCGATCGCCCTTGAGGTAGTAAAGCGAAGCGGCGAGAACATTATTGATACGATTGATGCTGTAAGAGCTGCGGTTGAGAAGGAGAGGCAATACTGGCCTTCCGCCGTGGAGGTTACATATACCCAGGATGAATCCGAGCATATCAAAACCATGCTCAAAGACCTTGAGAACAACATGATCAGTGCAGTATTGCTGGTGATGGTGGTGATTGTCTCTGCCCTTGGATTGAGAGCCGCCGGCTTAGTGGGTATAGCCATACCAGGCGCTTTCCTGAGCGGTATTCTGGTGCTGTTCTTAATGGGGCTCACCGTTAATGTCGTTGTGCTTTTTGCATTGATCCTTTCTGTCGGAATGCTGGTAGACGGTGCGATTGTCGTCGTCGAATATGCTGATCGCAAGATGGCTGAAGGCTTGCCGAAAAAAGAAGCTTTTGGAGCTGCGGCCAAAAGAATGGCCTGGCCCATTATTGCCTCGACCGCGACAACTCTGGCGGCATTTGCGCCTTTGTTATTCTGGCCAGATATAGTGGGCGAGTTTATGAGATACCTGCCGCTGACTTTGATAGCTGTGCTGGCATCTTCGCTTTTTATGGCTCTTATATTTGTACCTGCACTGGGCTCGCTTTTCGGAAAGCCAGGGGCTGCAAGCGATCCTCAGGCCCTGAAAATGCTGGCCGCGGCCGAGCAAGGTGACGTTATGCAGCTAAAAGGATTCAGTGGCTGGTACGTTCGTGTATTGGATAAGGCGCTGGCAATGCCGGGCAGGATATTGCTGTTTGCTCTAATTATGCTGGTGGCTGTTCAATTTGTTTATGCCCGGTTTGGCAAGGGAGTAGAGTTCTTTCCGGAAATCGAGCCTGAAGTAGCTTCGATACTTGTTCATGCGCGCGGAAACCTGTCGATCCATGAGCAGGATCAGCTGGTGCGCGAAGTGGAAAACCGCGTTCTTGATATTAAAGGTATAGAAACGGTTTATACCCGTACCGGCACCGAGCGTGGCAGCGGGCAGCTTGCTGAAGATGTGATAGGCCAGATCCGTATTCAGTTGCTCGATTGGGATCAGCGCAAGCCTGCTAGCGAAATTCTTGCAGAAATTCGCGAGCGAACGGAAGATATGGCTGGAATAATTGTTGAACCCCGTGAGCAGGAAGAAGGACCGCCTCAGGGCAAAGATGTCCAGATTCAGCTTGCTTCTCGTGATCCTGAAACACTTGATGATGCTGTTGAGGTTGTGCGTCGCGGTTTAGAGGAACTGGGTGAATTTCGAGACATAGAAGACAGCCGTCCGTTGCCCGGGATCGAATGGTCGCTGCAGGTCGATCGGGCGCAGGCTGCAAAGTTCGGGATCGATATCACGCTTATCGGATATTATATTCGTATGGTCACTAACGGACTGCTTATTGCGCAGTATCGTCCCAATGACAGTGATGATGAGATTGATATAGTTTTGCGGCATGATCTCGGTGCAAGGACGCTGGATCGCCTGGATCGGATACGTGTCATTACGGCCGAAGGTTCCATTCCTATCAGCAATTTTGTAAAGCGAGTACCTCAGCCAGCGCAAGGGGTCATAAACCGGTCTGATCAGAAGAGGATTATGACTGTCAAGGCGGACACAATGCCCGGAGCTAACGTATCGGCCCGTGTCGACGAGGTAAGGGAATGGATAGACGCCCATAGAGGCGAGCTTGATTCTTCCGTCGAAGTTACTTTCCGGGGACAGGATGAGGACCAAAAAGAATCTCAGCAATTTCTTATCAAGGCTTTCATCGTGGCTATATTTATGATGGCCATTATCCTGGTTACCCAATTCAACAGTTTCTACAGCGCACTGCTGATATTATCTGCGGTTATCATGTCGACTATTGGCGTGATGATTGGTTTGCTGGTAACCGGCCAGCCTTTTGGCGTTATCATGAGCGGGGTTGGTGTTATCGCTCTGGCGGGAATTATAGTAAATAATAACATAGTACTTATCGATACGTTTGATTACTTGCGCGATAATTTCGGTTCCAGTATGAGGGAAACTATTCTTCGTACTGGCGCCCAGAGATTGCGCCCTGTATTGCTGACCACGATTACTACTGTCGCGGGGCTTATGCCTATGGTGCTCCAGCTCAATATTGATTTCCTGTCGAGAGAAATATCTATCGGTGCACCTTCCACGCAATGGTGGGTACAGTTATCAACGGCTGTGGTCTTCGGCCTGACATTCTCGACTTTGCTCACATTGATAGTCACGCCAGCAGCTCTGATGTTTCGTGAAAACATTGCTGCCGGAATGAGTCGCTATGCGGTTATGACCAAAAAATGGATGGCAGGGATCAGGTATCGGTTAGGAAAATCCTGACGGCCTCGCGTCCCTTATCGACTTCCTGGACGATAATAGTTACTTTATCTCCCGGATTGATCCGACTGATCCCTGCGCGGTCAAGGCAAGTCTTATGGATAAACACGTCTTTTTTACCATCATCAGGGACTACAAAGCCAAACCCCTTATCAGGTTTGTACCATTTGATTGTTCCGCTCATTTCGATGAAATTCTCATCATCCGGGACTTCGCTTGATTGTGGAAGTTCCTGACCAGGGTCGATGACCTCGACGATTCTGGTGACCTGATGTCCTTTGGGGCCACCCTTTATCAGGCAGTCTACAATGGCTCCTTCTCCGAGAGCTGTATAGCCTGCCTGCTGTAATGTAGTAATATGGACAAAAGCATCGACGGGCTCCTCAATCGGCACTAAAAACCCAAAGCCCTTGGTTGCATTAAACCATTTTAGCTGGGCCCTGACCACCTGCTGATCGCCTGTTACCTCGTCTTCTGTTTCAAAAAATGTTTTATCGCTCAAATCTAAAATATCCTTAAATAATACAGAAAAACTCATACTTTAACTGTGTTTAGAATATGCCGAAATCCAGTATCCTTTTCCAGTTTTTTTTGCGAACACTTCTCATAATCAACGTATATTAGAGATTTCTAAAAATAACCAAGCCTGATTGTTAAAGCATTGGGTTTGCACTAGTTTGAATAATATGGAGCAAAAAGCGGCAGAAAAACACATTCACAATGCCTATCCGGCCAATGTAAACTGGCATGCCGGGATAAAGGCAGTTTGCGTATATGATGTGCTCGCGCAAACCGCCCGGCGTTATCCAACGAGTCCGGCCATGGACTTTATGGGCCGGAAATGGACCTGGCGGGAGATCGACAAGCTCACAGCTCATCTGGCCAAGGGGTTACAGCAAAAGCTTGGCGTAAGGAAAGGTGACCGGGTAGGGCTTTTCTTGCCGAATACTCCTTACTATCTGATTTCCTATTATGCGCTGGCTCGTATCGGGGCAATAGTTGTCAATTTGAATCCGTTATATGCCGAACGGGAACTGGAAAAATTAATAGAAGATACTGATTGCAGAATCATTGTTACTGCTGATCTCAAGCTGACTTTCGACAAAGCGTATAAGATGCTGCACTCTACAGCTCTGGAAAAGCTGGTTATTTGCAGTTTCGCCAGTGCTTTACCATTTGTGAAGAAGTTTCTTTTCGCTATAGCTAAAAGGGCAGATATTGCAAAGCCTGGCAGGGACAAGAGATTCATTACCTTTAATGACCTGCTTATAAATGACGGTAAACCTTATCCGGTTGATCTCGATCCGTACAATGATGTAGCAGTGCTTCAGTTCACCGGGGGTACGACGGGCGAGCCCAAAGGGGCGATGCTGACTCATGCCAATATTACGGCTAATACAGAGCAAAGTCATTTATGGTTTCCAGATGCCATTGAGGGCGGTGAACGCATGCTAAGCGTTCTGCCTTTCTTTCATGCTTTTGCCATGACGGCAATTATGAATATGAGTGTGCGTAAAGGATTGGAGATTATTACTTTGCCGCGTTTCAACCTGAAACAGACTCTTGAGATAATACATAAAAAACGACCCGAATATTTTGTTGCCGTTCCGGCGATTTATAATGCCATAGCCAACGCTCCCGGCAGGAAAAAATATGACTTAAGTTCCTTGCGGTTTTGTGTTTCAGGCGGTGAAAGCATGCCGGCAGAAGTGAAAAAATCGTTCGAGCAAATCGCAGGCTGCAAAATTGTAGAAGGTTACGGCTTGTCTGAAGCATCACCGGTAGTGTGCGTCAACCCGGTGGAAACTGGCGGTAAAATTGGCTCCATCGGATTACCGCTGCCAGGCACGACCGTCGAGATTGTTGATACGGCAAACGGCTCAATTCTTCCACCGGGAAGGCGAGGAGAATTATGCGTCAAAGGCCCGCAGGTTATGAAAGGCTACTGGCAAAAGGACAAGGATACCCAGGAAGTTTTTGAAGGTGGTTACCTTCATACTGGCGACATCGCCGTAAAGGATGAAGACGGATATGTTTATATAGTCGACCGGATTAAGGATCTGATTATCACTAATGGTTATAACGTATATCCCCGCAATGTAGAGGAGGCCATTTATCTTCATCCCAGTGTCGAGGAATGTGTGGCAGCAGGCGTGCCTGATCGTCTGCGCGGTGAAGTCGTAAAGGCATGGATCAAGTGCAAGGAAGGTCGGCAGTTGAACGAGGAAACCATCAAGGCGTTTCTCAAGGACAAGCTCTCTCCGATGCAAATACCGCGAATAGTTGAAATTCGTAATCAGCCATTGCCCAGAACAATGATCGGCAAGCTGTCCCGCAAAGACCTGCTCGAAAAAGAAAAGCTGCGGAAATAGCTTACCGGGTTATTTCAAAACGTGAACATCCGGGGGATGTAAAGCCCATTAATTCGCTGACAGTTTCGTCATCCCGTTGGCGTCTGGCCACTTGTAAAGTGGACAGACCAGCACAAACGGGATCCATGATGTGAGCCGCTTAACGGCTCTCCTTTTCTGGATTCCGGATGTATAAGCAAGCCTTTGGCTTGCCTCCGGAATGACATCGCCCTTACAGGTATTAAAGTTTGTGTCTTCCTAGAACCTGCGGCTAAGACCAAAGTAAACCCGTGGATCATCGTCTTTCTGAGTTTGTATGTCGCGGTTAAGCGGAAATGCGACTGCCAGATCGGCTTTGGTTTCTTCCATGAATTCCATTCTTACGCCAAAACCGGCAGAGGTAGCTGTTTCCCTGTTCAGTTTGTTGGTTGTGGCGTCGTCGTTCCAGACCCGGCCAGCATCAAAGAAGCCAAAAACCTGGTAATCCTGAACGAAATTCCATTGAACCGGCCGGTTCCACTGAAGCTCGAGCTTTCCGGCAATGCCATCATCGCCAACTATTTCCGAGGCATCATAAGCCCGGCCATAGTTAAGGCCACCAACTCCGAATTCCTCAGAAGATAAAAGTGCGTCATTGGCAAGCTGGCCACGAACTCCAGCCAGTAAATTAATGGAACTGGTGAGTCGTTGCAGTCGCTGCATTTCCAGTTCCATCTTTACAAAAGAAATATCCGCATTTGGACGGCTTAAAGTGTCTCTGTTTTTTACATCGGCACCAAAGAAATTGAGTCCTTGCGATACCTCCATATCAATTGAGTTTACGCCAAGTCCCAGGAGGGTATCCAGAAATTCGAGTTTACCGCCGAAACGGAGAGCGCGGATGCGGTCTTCTCTGGTTGTTTCAATATCATTGCGACTTTCGACGTCACGCCAGTCGAAAAGCACGCGCCCGGTAAAGTTAAGTTCTCTGGTGCGGATAAAGGGATGTCTCAGCGTGACGCTGTAAAACCGGGAATTACCTTTGACGTTAAACTGTTCAAGATCGTACCCAGGTTCGGTAGCTGTAGCGCTTATAAATGCCTCTATAGTAGTTCCGTGATCCCATATCGGCTGTTCGTAAAGCATGGAGATATAAGACATCTCATCACCGATATCGGGGTCCGGCGCTACTGCGCCCTGGAGAGTGATGCGCTCATTCTGGTCAAAGAAGTAATTGTTCAGCGAAACTGCACCGGTAAATTGCAAGGGACCAAGATAACGGCTGCCATAATTATCAGCTGATATCATGGCGTCAAACGGGTCGCGCTCAATGAAGATCGCCAGATTTGCCGCGCCGACATTTTCCTGTGACGGGCTAAGAACGCTTCTTGCCGAAACGCCTGGCAGATCATTAATCAGAAGCAGAGCGCGCTCGAGCTGTTTTGCGTTTAATGCTTTTTCATTGGTGCTGATGTTGTCCGCATAGTGACGGATCAGATTATTAGCTTTACCGGCTTCGCCATGGACGGTCACTTTATCGATGTAGCCTTCTACAACGCGAAGTCTTGCGGTGCCCTGTTCGATGGTTTGCGGGGGCACAACAACCTGAGTCAGGATGTAGCCTTCATTGCGGTATTTGCGGGTAAGATCCGCAGCGATTACATAAAGATCGGCAAGCGTAATATTCTTTCCGAGGCTGGCACCATAAACAGTACGGAGATCTTTAGCGTCATAAGCAGAAACGCCTTCGATTTCCAGTCTATCCAGTTTGAAGGCTATTTTCTCTGCGCCTTCCGGAGCTCCCCGAAGCCTCATTTCCTTGACTTCAATTTCAGGCAGAACAGTTGGAGTTATAATCTCTCCGCGAAATTGCTCTGAAATACGGCCCGGATCAGCGATGTCAGTCTGAGTCTCCGGAACCTGTTGTTGCTGTGCCAATGCCGGGCTTGCCATTGCAATTAAAGCCGCCATGGCGCATGAGGAAACCAGAGCTGTGAATTTCATGTTGTGTGCCTTTTTCATCGAAGTATCGCTATGTTTCTTGTTATCTGTCTGATTAACCAGTGCTTTAAAGTACTCTTGCTCGAAAACGGTTTAAGCCATTTTGTCTTAGCATGCAATAGGCGGCGTGTGTGCATGCTCGCCCGATTAATCAACCTAGCACGGCCAGACGGTGCTAGCTACCGGGCTTGAAAAAAATTAACAAAAAATTAACTGATTATTTTCGCTGGGCGGAACTGGCAAGGCGGTTTGTTTATTTACAGAATATGGGAAAAGGATAAGCGTGTGATTTTACAGAACAAAATAAAAAAGATCCGGAAAAAGGTTAAATTTTCCTTAATATCCTCTTGTATTTTGTTGGAAAAAATGGCAATAGAATGCGGATTCAAAGTAATTACTTGTACTTAACCGCCTGGCGGCTAGCGACC
>CAZJRT010000015.1:0-14828 GCA_964548445.1 uncultured Pseudobdellovibrionaceae bacterium | reverse complement strand
ATACGAGGGAAATAAGTATCACCTTTTATACGTTTATGGATCTTGGTGAGATAGATCCTTTTAGCAAACAGTATTGCCTGAGAAAATATCTGAGCTCCGCCAATAATAAAGATCTCATGCACTCCGGATTTTTCTGCAATTTCACAAGCAATATTTACCGCATCTTCCAGATCATCGGCTGGCGTCACTCCTTCCGGAGCAAACTCGTTGCGGCTTAGAACAATATTTGTACGACCAGGCAAAGGACCGCCCAAAGCATTAACAATAGCTTCATACGTCTTTCTGCCCATAATTACCGGATGGCCATAAGTGAGGCTTTTGAAAAACTTGAGATCCTGCGGGATATGCCATGGAAGGCTGTTATCGCGCCCGATGACGCGGTTCTCTGACATAGCCGCCACAAGAGAAATAACAATGTGAACATCTCTTTTCATATAAAATAAATTACTCCCCAAACCTTAATAAAACAGCAATTAATAAAAAGTCGTAAAACCCGACTGCCTGAACTCTCAAAGTCTCGCAGACCAAGCACTCCGCACCCGCAGCCAACGCAGATTATCACGCCATTGGTAATTTATAAAATTCAGTAACTGGAAAAAATTTCTGGAATTTTGGTAGCGGTGGAGGGATTTGAACCCCCGACACAAGGATTATGATTCCTCTGCTCTAACCTACTGAGCTACACCGCCACAAGGAAAACAATCCAACGGAATAAGCTATATCGCTCATTGATGGTATTTTTGTCAAGTCATTCAGGTAATGTTTCTATCCATCCCCCGCCCAATACCCGATCCTGATCATAGCAAACAGCCGCCTGACCGGGCGATATACCGTACTGAGGAGCATCGAAAGTAATTTCTGCTCTCCCTTCGTCAAGCGCTAACAGCCGGGCAGGAACAGGTTTCATTACCGAACGAAACTTAACCAGAACCGCAATACCGGCAGCTTTTCTACACTCCGGAGCCAGCCAGTTACAATCATGTAAGCGCAATACTGTTTGATCCAGCGCTTCTTTTGGACCGACTACCACTTTGTTGTTTATTGCATCAAGTTCAATCACATACAAAGGTTCGTTGTTCTCGGTATAGCCCCCTCCTATACCAAGCCCCCTACGCTGGCCTATCGTGTAATGAATGACGCCTTGATGCTGGCCTAACACGCGGCCATCCATATGCGCTATATCTCCGGCTTTAAAGGCTTCCGATCTGTTGGCCTTGATAAAAGAGACATAGTCACCATCAGGGATAAAGCAGATATCCTGACTTTCCGGCCTTGCCGCAGCGGGCAGGCCAATCTCTACAGCCTGTGCGCGGACATTCTCTTTAGTCATAGAGCCGAGGGGAAACTCCAGCTTCGCCAGTTGCTCCAGCGACAGTGAAAACAAAAAGTAGCTTTGGTCCTTGACAGGATCCACACCACGATACAGCTCTGGTATTCCTTGCTGCGAAAAAGTTTTTTGCACATAGTGACCCGTAGCCAGCGCATCCGCTCCCAGCTTTTGAGACGATTCCATCAACGAGCCGAATTTTATAACTTTGTTACATCGAATACAGGGATTAGGCGTTTTTCCACATAAATAATTAGCAAGAAAATCTCCTATTACTGCCTGCTCGAAAAGCTCTGAACAATCAGCTACATGATGCTCTATTTCAAGCCGATCCGCTGCCTTGCGGGCCTCTGCAACTATCCGGTCATTGCGTTCGGCACCAATACCGCCAAGACGCATGGTAATGCCAAATATTTGATAACCTTTTTCTTTTAGTTTTGCTGCCGCGACAGAGGAATCAACGCCCCCGGACATGGCAACTGCAATGCGCTTGTTTGTCATGGTTTGATCGGGTAAATAATTTTATATGGCTGCACTATGACAGGAAATCAGCAATAAGCAACTTTTGCATAATGCTAAACATCAAACAGAATACACGGAAATTTTGCTTGCCTTTTTATGTCAAAGCGGCTACCGTGTGGCTCCATTCCGATAACTGTAAAAATGAGATTTCGCTATGAGTAAACCAGCTTCTACCGGACATGTACAAACAGTAGGGGTCTTTTGCGGAGCACAGAGCAATATCGCACAGATTTATAAAGACGAAGCAAAGAAGCTGGGTGAAGGCATAGGTCGCCGAAACAAGACTTTACTTTACGGAGGCGGCACTCGCGGCCTTATGGGAATGATAGCACAGAGCGCACTTGAGAAAGGTGCGGCAATTATAGGCGTACTTCCTCCATGCTTTCAGGAATGTCCTCCGGCAGCTAACAGTAACCTTCCCGACGCCGGGGAAAGTTTTAACGAAGCCGCGTCGAATATCATAGATGAAATTATTGTTGAAGATCTGCATGAACGGAAAAAGAAGCTGCTTGATGCCGAAGCTTTCTTTTGCTTTCCCGGAGGTGTTGGCACCCTGGATGAAATAACAGAAGTCATGGCCGCCAACGATATAGGCCGTCACATTGATGCGAATGCTCCACTCAGAGAAGTCATTCTTGTAAATATTAACGGTTATTTCGACAACCTTCTTGAGCAACTAAACAAGGGCATTGAAGAGGGCTTTCTCTCCAAGCGTACACTGGGCATGCTGCATGTTGTTGATAGCGCAAAACAAGGGTTAAAAGTTCTGGATGCACTGGACAAAATGGGTCCACGCAAGGTCAAGGAAATTGGCTTTATGCGCCCTGAGTATAATGGCCAGATTCCAACTCAATGGGAACGCGGCGCACCCGGCCTTGGCTGATTTAAATACGCATTACCAATCGACATCAGAGCCGGGCATAGCCACTATCAACCCGTCCAGATCCTCACGAATCATTATCTGGCAGGCAAGGCGGGAATATTTACGAAGACCGAAGGCCAGATCCAGCATATCCTCTTCTTCTTCCTGAAGACCACTTTCGGGCAAACATTTATCCCACCAATCAGGATGCACATACACGTGACAGGTAGCGCAGGCAAGACTGCCGCCGCACGAGCCTTCCAGTTCTTCAATACCGTTTTTCTGAGCAACTTCCATAACCGAAAGACCAAGAGGAGCTTCCACTTTAAGCGTTTCTCCCGTTTTACGGATAAAAGTGATTTCAGGCATGGTGATTTCCTTATGTTTGGAAGTCTATTCTGGTCGTATCAGATCGGATTATCAATTATTTTGCTTACAAGGCGTAATAATCTTTTTTTCTACGACTTCAGCAAGAGAAATTCGAGAAAGGCATTCGTAAAGCATTCCTCCAATAAACGACCAGAGATAACGGGTAGACTCATTAATCCTGTCATTATTAACCGTAGGTCTTTGTCCTGGAATGCTGTCCTCGGCGGCGTCCAGAATCTCGGATACAAAAATCTCTCCCGGTTTTTTTGCCAGCAAATATCCGCCCCCTGGACCGCGATGACTGTTCACCAGCCCTTTTCTTCTCAAAGCTGCTACCAGTTGTTCGAGATAAGATAAAGAAATGTTATTGCGATCCGCGATTTCTGACAGCGGGACAGGACGACCCGCATTTTCCACAGCCAGCTCAACCATAGCCATCACAGCATATCGGCCCCGCGTAGTAACTTTTAACTCCCCCTTCATCCATACCTCCTGAAAGCACATACAAAGTGCCCATACGAACCTGAAAACAAAATAGCATTTATACCGGACAAAAACAGTACCCTACATTAAAGGCTTTCTATTAATCTCTTTCAGGAATACGATCATCATCACCTCCCTGATACCCACAGCATATTCAATAGCTTAGCGGATTTTATTGGACAAAATGATTTCGATAAGCTATACAAAAGCTCCAATAAGTCAAAGCCTTATGTTTTTTAGCCATTTATTTTTTAAAATGGCTGCCGTAGGCAGACAGATAAAAAAGATTTTGTGACAGGAGAATCAATGCCAGAAATTATTTTTAACGGCCCCGCAGGCCGTATAGAAGGACGCTATTCTCACTCTAAAACGCCAAACGCCCCTCTAGCGCTGATCTTGCATCCTCACCCTGAGCAAGGCGGCACAATGAATAACAAAATTACCTATTCGTTATTTCAGACCTTTACCGCCAGAGGCTTTTCGGTATTAAGATTCAATTTCCGCGGCGTAGGTCGCAGTCAGGGAGTTTTTGATCGAGGAGAAGGAGAGCTCAGCGATGCTGCATCTGCTCTCGACTGGATGCAGGAAATAAACAAAAATGCTCCTTACGTCTGGGTAGCGGGATTTTCCTTCGGCGCCTGGATCGGCATGCAGCTACTAATGAGAAGACCGGAAATCCAGGGCTTCATTTCCATTGCTCCACCGGCCAATATCTATGACTTCAGTTTTCTTGCCCCTTGTCCTTCGTCAGGTTTGATTTTGCAAGGTGGCAGAGATGATATTGTTCCGGCAAGCTCGGTTGAAAAACTCGTTCAAAAACTCCGGACGCAGCGCGGGATTGAGATCGATTACCGCGTATTCGAACAATCCAATCACTTCTTTCATAATCATGACGAACATATGTGTTCGGCAGTGCATGATCACCTGAACCGCGTAGGAAGCGGCAAAAGGGTTGAGGTCGAGATCCCGGAAGCTGCCTGATTAAAAGATAATTTTTTACGGAACGGGGTCTTCCGGTCGCGGAAGATCCCGTTTTTTTAAGTACCTGTTCTTAAATTCGGCGAGGGTAATCTTGCGCGCAACCTGCATAGGGAAAAGCTTTTGTACTGAGGGATAATAGGTATATCCCCGTGCTGATTGTTCAAATACAGGGGTAAGGCCTCTATGAAGCATACTATCACTAACTATTCCATTATCGGATATTATGATTGAGTGATCTACCTGCACACCATCGACGGATAATAAAGCTATTTCATATTCACTCAGTCTTTTATCGTCTTGAAAGCTTCGAATAAGCCCCCTTGCTGAGCTGGCTGTCACATAGTGGCAACTACTCATATAAGCATAGTACCGCTCACCGCTGCTGTTTTCGGAATACTGCTTACCCTCAATAGTCACAGCCATACGGCACAGGACTACTTCCGGGTCTTTATGTCGAGCCACCTTAACCATAGCAATCACTATATAGAACAAGGCCCCGGATTTTCATCCGGAGCCTTGCAAAAAAAATGTAAAAAAGTATCAGGCCGCTTTTTGCCTGTATTCTTCCTTGATTTGCTCAAAGGCCCAATCCAGCCAGGGAGCGAGAGCTTCAAGATCGCTTTTTTCAATAGTAGCTCCCGCCCAGATACGAAGACCAGCCGGCGCATCGCGGTAACTGGCAAAGTCATAGGCCACATCTTCTTTATCAAGAAGCTTGACCATTGCCTTGATAAAAGCGGCTTGATCATCATCGCTCAGAGCTGTGAAAGCGCTGTCTACTACCTTCAGGCAAACTGATGTATGAGAAGCTATCTCTTCATTTTCAGGCAGCAATTCAACCCATGAAGTCTTTTCAACCCATGACTTAAGGGTTTCAAAATTCGCCTTGCTCCGCGCAATAGTCGCATTGGCTCCACCGATAGATTTGACCCAGTTTAGAGAATCAAGACAATCAGCCACAGCAAGCATTGAAGGGGTGTTGATTGTAGCGCCCTTGAATATTCCTTCATTCAGCTTGTCGCCTTTTTTGATGCGAAAGATTTTCGGCAAAGGCCAGGCAGGTTTGTAAGAAAGAATACGCTCAACTGCTCTGGGGGAAAGCACGAGCATTCCGTGCGCCGCCTCGCCTCCCAGAACTTTTTGCCAGGACCATGTGACCACGTCCAGTTTGTCCCACGGCATATCATAAGCAAACACAGCAGAAGTGGCATCGCACAGAGTCAGGCCTTTACGATCAGAGGAAATCCAGTCGCCATCGGGCACCCGGACACCGGAGGTAGTTCCGTTCCATACGAAAACTACGTCCCGGTCGCAATCAACCTGCGAAAGGTCCGGAAGTTTGCCATACTCTTCTTTTAACACACGAACATTGTCAGTTTTCAACTGGCCTTGAATATCTTTTTGCCAGTCGCCGCTAAAGGCTTCCCATACCAGAACATCTGTACCTTTCGGGTTTGAGCCGATTACGTTCCAGAGAGCAAGCTCAAAGGCTCCTGTATCGGAAGCAGGCAGAATACCAACCATATAATCCGATGGTATGCCCAGTAATTCGCGCTGGGTTTCTATAACTTCCTGAAGCTGTGCTTTGGCTGGGGCGGCTCTATGAGATCGGCCAGCCATAATATTTTTAAGATTTTCCACTGCCCAACCGGGACGCTTGGCGCAAGGTCCGGATGAGAAACAAGGGTTTTTTGGTTTCAAAACAGGTTTTTCCATGGCTGACACCCATATTTTTTGAGGATTAACAGGATATTTTACAGTACCACCGATAGATAAATACCGTTAAAGTGTCCAGTGTTTTCTTAAAGTCAAGTCGCAGGTTTTCACTATGAGCTATGTATTAACTCTCGTCGCATCAGTAGATAGCCCCCCCCTTTCAGATGGGCACGTACAGGCAGCAGGACGTTTCCTTGAAGATCAGGGACTGCAAATGACCTGTGCTCCAATATGGCTGCATCACTCCAAAGCCGTTGATATTGGTTTTTCATCAGCAGCCTCAATGAGCCAACTGAATGCATTAAACAACCTGCTAAATCAGGATAAGATCGATTTCTTTTTCGGTCCGATCGAAAAACGCCGGAAAAAGTTGCTGGTAGCTGATATGGATAGCACCATAATAAGCTCGGAGACTTTAGACGAGCTTGCAGCTGAAGCTGATTTGAAAGAGCAAATAGCCGCAATAACAGAAAAAGCAATGAACGGAGAAATGGATTTTCATGCCGCTATCCGCTCTCGCATCTCCCTGCTAAAAGGACTGCCAGTATCCGCTATGGAACGTACGCTAGCTAAAATGGAGTACAATCAAGGCGCTGAGTTACTTGTTCGTACAATGTCATATTATGGTGCACAAACGGTACTGGTAACCGGGGGCTTCACCTTTTTCTCCGAACCTGTCGGCAAGAAAATTGGCTTTATACATCATCACGCCAATGTTCTTGAAATTGAAGATGGTTGCCTGACAGGAAAAGTCCGAGAACCTATTCTGGACAAGAATGCCAAGGTCAAAACCTTGTATGACCATTGCCAACAACTTAACATCCGGCCTGATCTGGCCCTGGCCATTGGTGATGGAGCCAACGACTTGCCGATGCTGAAGACCGCCGGAATGGGAATAGGATATAAACCCAAGCGACTGGTAGCTGAAGAAATTTCAAACCTGATACTGCATGGAGATTTGTCCGCAGCGCTGTACGCACAAGGGTACACCGAACAGCATATCCGGGAAGCTATGTCTTGAAATTGTTTAGTAAATACCGCCGGTCCCGGTAATAGCGGCAGTTTCTTCAGGGCTGCCCTCCAGTGAATGCAAAACAGATATACCTTTGCCATCAAGGATATAAACCTGCTGGGTTGGCTCTGTGCCTATCAGGAATGCTTCCCAGATAACGCTTTCATCTTCCGGCTGGGCGCGAGTGCCGTCATTGGCGTCAATACGCACCTGACGTATTCCTGATGGTACCCGGAATGGCATCGGAGGAACATCTTTCAACGCTTCCTGCATAAACTCTTTGAAGATCGGCACAGCAACTGAAGATCCGGTCTCTCTCTTGCCAAGTGATTTTGGATCGTCGAATCCAACGAAAACACCAGCCACCAGGTCAGGCGAAAAACCTATAAACCATGTGTCTTTAGACTCGTTGGTAGTTCCTGTTTTTCCTGCCAGCGGACGATTCAGCGAGCGGATACGTACACCCGTACCCCGTTGCACTACGCCCTCCAGCATCGAAACAATCTGATATGCTGTGCGCGGGTCGGCAATTTGTTTGCGATTATCAGGTATGTTCGGAACAGGATCAGCAGTCCACTGCACCAGCGAGCCGCAACCTTCACATTCTCTTTTATCGTGGGTGAATACGGTTTTGCCGCGGCGATCCTGTATGCGATCAATCATGGTCGGAGTAATCCGCTTGCCGCCATTTACAAACTGGGCATACCCGGTAGTAAGACGAAGCAAAGTAGTTTCCCCCGCGCCCAGAGAATTGGAAATATAAGGCTCCAAATCGTCAACGACGCCAAATCTTCTGGCATATTCGACAATTGTGTCCATACCGACATAATCAGCTAAACGTACGGTCATCAGGTTCCGGGATTTTTCCAAACCCACGCGTACAGGCGTCGGACCATAGTATTCGTTTGAATAATTGGTGGGACTCCACTTTACACCGGGTCGCTGCTCAATAACAAAAGGGGCATCCAGAACGAGAGTGGCCGGAGTAAAGCCATTGTCCAGTGCTGCAAGATAGACGAACGGCTTGAAGGCTGAACCTGACTGGCGCCATGCCTGAGTGGCACGATTAAATTCACTGCTCTCATATTTCCAGCCCCCCTGCATGGCCAGTATCCGGCCAGTATGCGGATCCAGCGCAATTAAAGAGCCCTGTACAATCGGTATCTGCCGCAGACCATAAACATCCCCCTCTGAAGACGTACGCTCCACCATGACCACATCGCCTGCAGAAACCACCTGCCTGACAGAAGTTATCTTCTTTCCTAAGTAGTATCCATCGTTAAGAGACTCGCGCGCCCACTCTACTTCATTCAAAGGCATTTGGCCTTTGCTGCCGTCTTTAAATCCGATCTCTGCTTCACTGGATTTGGCAGAAAGAACAACAGCAAGCTTCCATTCCGGCAACATATTCTCAGGACGCGATATCTCAGTCAGAGTATTCTGCCAGTCTTCCACAGCAATATTCTCAACCGGTCCGCGCCAGCCATGTCGCCGATCATAAGCCATCAATCCGTTTCTGAGCACACGTACAGCTATATCCTGCAGCCTTGGATCAATGCTGGTACGCACAGCGTAACCGCCCTCATACAGGCCAGCTTCTCCAAAACGCTGCTGCATTTCGCGCCGCACTTCTTCAGCAAAATACAAGGCATTAACAATAGAAGTTTCACTGCGCCGGGATATTTCCAATGGCTTTTGCCTGGCAATTTCCGCCTGCGTCCGGTGCAGATGACCCTCCTCCTCCATCCTGTCAATTACCCAGTTACGACGAGCAAGAGCTTCATCATGATTACGTACAGGATGATAATTGTTCGGAGCCTTGGGCAATGCCGCCAGATATGCAGCCTCCTCGATCTCCAGCTCCTCAAGACTCTTGTTGAAGTAATTTAGAGCTGCTGCGGCTACTCCGTAAGACCCACCGCCGAGATAAATTTCATTGAGATATAGCTCCAGCAACCGATTCTTGGGTAGCGCTCTTTCCATTCTGATCGCCAGAATAGCTTCCCGGATCTTTCGCTCAAATTTGGCTTCGTTTGTCAGAAAGAAGTTTTTGGCTACCTGTTGAGTAATAGTCGAAGCACCTACCAGACGACGGCCTGAACCCATGTGTTTTATATTGAAAAGAGCCGCCCGCACGATTGCCGTGTAATCAAGCCCGGTATGCTTGTAAAAATTCTGGTCTTCAGCAGAAATAAACGCGTTGCTAACAACAGGCGGAATGGCCTCTATCGGAACGAACACACGTTTCTCGGTTGCATATTCCTCCATCAGACGACCATCACCAGCATAAAGGCGGGTAACAATCGGTGGCTTATAATCTTTCAGTTCATTATAGTCTGGAAGATCGCGGCCAAAGTAGCTGATTGCATAAATAGCAATACATACCAATGCGACCAGTCCGATAAAACCGATCGATAAAAGCGATAGGAATGTATAATAGAAGAAACGCATTACCATTTTATATACATGAAAATTGGTCAGGATAAAGGCAAATGAACTCCAATAACATTAATCCTGCGGAAATTGTACCGCTAGATATTTTCACAACTTCATACCCAATTGCAATTGATCTGGTATACGCTAACGAAAATCATCCGGAAAACATTTTCGGCAGCGTCTATCGGCCAGATGCCAGAATGTGGCTACATCGTGATCTTGCCGCCGTTATATTACTTGCTTCCGAGATCTGCCGGGGCAAACGACCGGGAACGATTTTTCAAGTAAAAGACGGCCTGCGAACTATAGAGGCTCAAACCATCATGCTTCAGTCTCAGGCAGTTCAAAACAACCCTCACTGGATCGAGGAGCCTGACAGACTACTCTCTCCTCCCGGCGCAGGTGCGCATCCAAGAGCCATGGCCGTTGACGTAGTTCTGATTGGAGAAGGAGGCACTCCTCTCGATATGGGAACCCCATTTGATTTCCTGAGCGAAGACCCCGCAAATAACCCTTCTGCAAGAAATTATCAAAACCTCCCTCAGGAAGCGTTAAATAACCGGGCACTACTTGAAGAATGCATGCTGGAAGCAGCATCAAAGCTCGAAGTGCCATTATTGCCATTGCCCAGTGAATGGTGGGACTTCCGCCTTCCCCCTGAAATCACTGAAAACTATTCGCCGACATGGGATGCCGACCTGCCCGGGCAGATGCGAATGACCAGACTTTGTGGTTTTTCACCTTTATTCCCTAATTTCTCAGAGAAGCATTTCGAACAATTAAAAGAAAAAATTCTTGGAAGAATTTTGAAAGCTGGAAAATAAAAAATACGCCCGGCTTTTTTATCATGCTAAAATGCGATTATGATCAAGACAGCTATAATTATCGCAATATTTCTGTTGACCGCGCCTTTTTCTGCAAACGCACAGGAACGGGAATTAAAGGATTTACGCCCGGGATCAACCTTTTCTGAAGAATCACAAGAAGAAAATCTACCAGAGGATAAAACGGATATTGAAGATATCCCACCTGAGTATCTTGCCGAGATGGAAGAGATTTACCAGAAATGCAATAGCAATGATGTCTTTTCTACCTATTTCGACTGCCGTTGCCAGGCAATGCGTTTTCTGGATGAGAGGATTGAGGCCGGCCCGGAAATTCATCCAAACCTTCTTATGAAGAAAATAAACAAGGAATGCGTGAACACTACAGGTATCGCCGGTTACTCCTATGGAGTCTGTGAACAGTCAATGATGGTGCGTAACTTTCACGGGTATAAAAAGCTGTGCGAATGCTTTGCCAATACTGTTGCCAAAGAGTACGCCAATCGGCCTTACCTTGAATCCCGTAACATCATCAGCCTTCAGCGGGATGCTTACCTGTCATGCGGTATGGCTGATGAACTGGTCAAACGGGAACTGGCCAAGAAAAACAAACGGCCAAAATAAATTTTTACACCTCTTTTTTCTATTTAAAAGCAATGATTTAAGTTTATGCGGCATACCCTTTTTTGCATATCGCTTGTCGTTTATGGCAAAATAGGGGTACCTGATCATGTAATATGTATATTTACCCTGATCAGGTTAAAGCCTTAAAAGGCAAAACGACCAATAAGAAACGGATAAAAAACAGAGGGTGAAGGTATGCCTGGTGCAGCATTTAATGAAGATGCCCTGAGAGTACAGCATCTTTTGCATATGATGAATTATGAGATTAATTCTTATAGCGGCGAGTTCGATGTAAAAACTCGGCCAGCCATAAGAGATTTTCGCAGAGACTACAAAAATAAATTCGGCAGGGATGTTGCTAATTCGGTAGACTGGAGAGATCCAGGTGAAGTTTTGCAGGTTACGTTGTCTGAAGCGCTGCGAGATCCGAAGATAAGCGAGCAAGCAGAAGAATTCATGAGCAAACCGGTCGTTGGCCCTGATGGCAAACCTTTAACCGAAAGCTTTAATAACGCGGCCAGAGGAAACGAAAAAGCGCCGGTCATGGATGCGGAACGCAAAAACGAAACCAGAAAACGAGATACTGACATTAGTGTGAAAAGCGATGGCGATTACGACGTAAGAACCAGAGAACGTCGCCGCTGGGAAGAAGGAGACGGCACAAAACACAGGAGCAGTTCCAGAACCAGGGTTTCAGAGGACAAAATTGAGCATAGAGAGACTCACCGCGAAAGAAGTGATGGCTATAGCAAGAGCTCTTCTTCAAAAACGAGTACTGACGAAATCGAACGCAGGCAAACAACCAGAGAAACTCGTGAAGATGGTTCTCGGGTAACTACCCGCAAGGAAGTCGACGTTGATCGAAAGCGCGGCATAAGCGGGGAGTTTAACAAGAAATCAAGGGGACCGGACGGCGAACGTCGTGAAGTTGGTGTTGAAGTCAACAGACGTGACGTAGAGGGCACGGTCGGAGTTGGCGGACACAAAGTCGAAGTAGAATTCGACAAACCTGAAATACTGGAAAAAGCCGATGATACTATAAAGCAAATTCCAGGCTTGAATAAGTTGGGCTTTTAATTGAAATTACGGTCAACAGGTCCATTTTAATAATTAGGATCGATAGGAAAAATGGACGACGAAGATTACAAACTTGAAGACGAAGACATGCATGGCGTGCCAGAAGACGGGGCGGTGGAAACCGATGTAGAACCTGACGCCTATGCAAATGAAAAAGCGGAATTCGACCAATCCGATGCTTCCTCATCGACAAAATCGCAAGAAGAGCTCGACGAACAAGAAGCTGTCGCCCGCAGAAAACGCCGTGAATATGAAGAGCAGCTCGCAGCTCAAACAGAAAAACAGCAAAAGCTGGCCGAGCAAAAGAATAAACTTGGAAGCTATGTCACCAGCAAAAGAACCCTCCTGAAAGAAGAGTGGTCCCGTAATGTTTTCTTTAAGCGGATTGTTCAGGGCATTCCGGTTAGCAAAGGCGTTTACTGGCATAATGGCCATTTAAAGTGGCGTTCACCAGATGGCAAGATGACGCCGGAGCAGGCTGAGGTAATTGTAAAAGAAGCCATGAAGGCCGGATGGGAGAAATTATACACTTTCAGTTCGGATAGGCGTAACTCTAATCCTCAGGCCACCCAGGCCCTGAACTCTAAAATCATGGAATTGACCTTGATGCGCAAACTTGACAGGACCAGCGCCTTGCTTAGAGTGAGACCAATGGAAGTCTATCCCGGCTTTCCTCCCAAAGAATTAAGAGAACCGGGCTGGGGAAGCAGGGATCGTTTAAGGCACAAATGGGATATGGCAGTTGCGAACTTCCAGAAAGATCTGGGTGACAGAGTTTCATCTATTGTCAGCCCCAGAGTAAGAAAAACACGGAAAGCCAATGAAGAAATGATGAGACTTGCAAAAGAATCTCAAAGCCAGGGACCTTCACCAGAATCTTTTTAATGATCATTGACTAACGCACTCTGTCTTGCGTTTGTCTTGCGTTTTTTCCATTATTTAAAGATAACTGTTTTTTACGACCAACTCTGCATTTCAGGCTCGGAAAGAAAACGTATGGCACCTTTCGACATAATCGACACAGTTGGTCTGGGATATCAAAAAGTCTGGACAGAAAAGCAGTTTCTCGCCAGATCCGCATTTATTCCTTTTGTTGCAAAGACCATGCTTATTTCTGCAACTCTCCTTTTCGGCTTGGATCAGGAGTTTACAATACAGGCACTTATCATGCTGCCCGCTTTTCTGGCCGAAGGCTGGCTAATGACAGTAGTTTGCAGACTGGTCTTTTTCGATACCAGGGATAATTCAGGCATGCTATCCCGCGGCAGCCCCGCAATGGCCGGCATAGTAATGTATGCTCTCATTAAATATCTGCAAACAGGTGCCATGACCTTTATCTATCAAGATTCTCCACCGGATCCGGCACCTGCAGAAGCATCTATGGAATCCTTCGCTCTGGCTTTTTTTGCTTTTGCTTTTGTGTTGTGGGCATTTCGTTATTTATGGGTTTATGTTCCACTCTCTGCAGGCATTCCCCTGAGAACAGTCTTCCGCCTTTTGCAGGGACCTTTACTTTCGTTCTATATGATTGGCGTCTGGCTGCTCTGCCTCGTGCCTTTTTTACTGCTAATGGCCTTTGTCACTGGAATGATTCTCGAGCCATATGAGAATGTAGATCAAATCACAGGAGGCATACAGTTTGTGCTGGCCGCAATTCAAGCCGCAATTGACATGGCCACAAGTGTTGTGGCAACCGCCTGTATGGCCTATGCCTTTCGTTATATGCTCAAAACCCGGAGCGAATCTGCATGAAAGACCTTATGATTTATGTCACTGATCGCGATGGGGTGGAGCACGAACTGGAAGCAGTTGAGGGCTGGCGAGTGATGGAAATTATCCGTGAACATGGTCTCGATATTAAAGCCGAATGCGGCGGATGCTGCTCCTGCGCCACCTGTCATGTCTATGTTGATGAAGAATGGCTGCCTAAACTCCATCCAAAGCGTGACGAAGAAGAGGACATGCTCGACGAAGCAATTGATCCGCAAGAAAATTCCCGTCTTTCCTGCCAGCTCATCATGAGCGAAGAACTAGATGGCCTCAAGGTGACACTGGCTCCGGAAGGCTAATGCAACGTCAGCTCGATATCACAATATCGTGAATCCCCTGGAGTTATCAGGCTCTGATGCGCAATATATACCGAGTGCAGACTTCCATCCAGTTCATGCGACCAGAAATCCAGAAACTTTCTAAGCTCCGGAAATTCCGGGTGAATGTCATATTCCTGCCAGATAAATTCCTGCAACAGATCGGGAAAGTCGGGGAGATGGTAAATGATCTTCGCCGTCGTCAGCCGATAGTCGAGCAACTGCTTTTCAAAACTGGCCATTGGTAACCTCCTGTTCCAAAATCGACCGGACCGCAGAAAAATCCTTTCCTGCACTTACAATTATATCTCCTATTATTTTCCGAAATATTAAAAAGGGATTTACTAGTAAATGTATTTATCCCCCAGGCAACAAGCTTTTTTCAAAGAATCTTGATTTTTGGAATTACCGGGTTTATATATTTGGCACTCGCTAAAACTGAGTGCTAACAGTGCTTGTGATTTGGCGGGTTTTGTTTAGGGGCCATAAGGCTGGCTCGAGAGTTAAG
>CAZJRT010000014.1:10124-15468 GCA_964548445.1 uncultured Pseudobdellovibrionaceae bacterium | reverse complement strand
GCCTTGATGTAGAAAGATAGATACACACCCTCTATTACCGCCGTTTGTCCGGAGATCCCAAAAGGTCTCCGGACCTTTTTTATTCCGGACCCTGTTTTGTGAGGGCGCGAGGTTCTTGAGGGAATGGCGCGCCCGGCAGGATTCGAACCTGCAACCGTCCGCTTAGAAGGCGGGCGCTCTATCCGTTGAGCTACGGGCGCCAGTTAGTCCCTTGCATAGCTTTATAACGGCCAAAGCATAAGAGGCAATCATAAAATCGTTTACGAACGAACCTCCTCGCCCGGGATATATTTAAAATTATCGGCATAGTTGCGCGGTTTTATACGGCGCGCGTGAGACGGGCAGACGGTGTACGTCCACCCCTTGTTTTCTGCAAATCTTATGCATTCCTCGCGAGTATCGAAGCGCAAAGAGACCTGATTAAGCGTATCGCCAGAACGCGTCCAGCCCATAAGCGGTTCCGGCTCGCGCGGCGATTCCAGCTCATACTCCAGCCGCCACCCGCGACTGTTAGCATGGCCGGACTGCATGGAATTTTTACCGGGCGGGTAGATGCGAGCTTTCATTTTTCGCCCCCATTGTAAAAAAAGCACGGGCAGAGAGTGGTCGGGGTGGAGGGATTCGAACCCCCGGCATCCTGCTCCCAAAGCAGGCGCGCTACCAGACTGCGCTACACCCCGACAAGCTCAATTGATTTACATGATAATACGCTAGGGAGCAAGTACATTACCAAATAATGAATGATGAATTTTATCTCCGGGATTTATTCCCAGTCTATCCGCCACACCGGCGTTAACTTCCAGGACAGCTCGTACCGGTTCTATCGAGTAAATTGAAGTCATATCATGAGGAACGGCCCCCCTATGAATAGAGCTGATAGTGCCATCACTTTTGATAAAAATCATATCAAGCGGGATAAACGTGTTTTTCATCCAGAAGCCTGTCCTCTGTTCATGAGGAAAAAAAAACAGCATACCGCTATCTTCCGGCAGTTGCTCACGAAACATAAGACCTTGCTCTCTACTTTCAGGAGTTATTGCCAACTCCACGTTAAGTGTATGTTGCTCCCCACTCGCGGAGACAATTTGCAATACTTCTGTCTCATTATTGCTGTAAGCAACTAATGGAAGTATCGCAGCCACCACAAAACAAAAAGAAGAGAAGATCAGTCTTATCATGCGGCTATCTTACCCCAAAGGTTTGGCAAAGAAATCAAAGAACATAATCATTATTATAGATGAAACGGTTAAAGTCAGTATCATCGCCGGTGTGCCTTTCTTTATCCAAAGTCCCGGAGTTATAGCAAGGTCAGGATTCTTTTCATTTTTGGCAAGCCTTTCTGAAATCGTCACTATGAAGACGTTTGCTGTTGAGCCCAGATGAGAGCCATTACCTCCCATCCCAACACCTATAGCCAATGACCACCATAAAGGAGTCACATTAATACCCTGGGCTTCCATGCTAAGGATTATAGGGATCATCGCAGCTGTAAAAGGAATGTTGTCGATCAAAGCCGAAAGCACGGCAGCCACCCACATAAGGAGTATGCAGGAAATCAACAAATCCTGCTCAACGAAAGGCTGGATATGCTGTCCCAGCCACATTAGAAACTGGCTGTGTTCAACGCCTCCCACCAAAACGAAAAGTGAGATAAAGAATAATAACAGCGAGAGCTCCACCTGCTCCAGATAAGCATCAAGCACCAATTTATGTGAAATGGCAACCAGTGCTGTGAAGCCCAAAACTGCCACTACCCAAGCTTCCCAGTGAAAAGTACTGTGGAAAATGAAAAGCACTATCATAACGGCGAGAACAGCCAGTGCCGCATACCAGGTATATCTGTCTTTTAACTCTATATGTTCGGCAAATTTTAAATCTGCGGACTGGGTCGCCAGCTCTTTTCTGAACAAAAATTTTAAACCGAATAAAATTGCGATCCAGGCGAAGAACACAATCCCTCCCATTCTCAGGAAAAAAGTATTGAAATCGATATCTGCTGCAGAGCCAATCATCAAATTAGGCGGGTCGCCAACGAGTGTTGCAACGCCCCCCGTGTCTGACAGAAGGGCTGCTGCAAGTAGATATGGAACAGGAGAAACTTTCAGAACCTGACATATCAGAATGATTAACGGACCAAATATCACAACCGTAGTCACATTATCGAGCAATAGAGAAATAACTGTTACCGCTGTTCCCATCAATACCATCAAGGGAAACTGCCGCCCTTTGCTGACCCTGGCTATCCAGTATGCAATTGCCTGGAAACCCCCGGTAGGCACCATTATTGAAACGATTGCCATCATTGCGCCCAGAAGAAAAACAACGTTCCAGTCGATAGATTCCAGCGCAAGTTCAGGATTATAAAACCCGAAAACCTGACCTGATATGACCATTATTGCAGCACCTACCATCGCCACTTTGGTACGATGTATATGGTGCACTCCCTCGGTGAATATTGCTGCGAAAGTCAGTACCAATACTATCGCAGAAGCGATCATCGGTTTGCCTATTGTGAGAGTATCTATAGCGAACTCAGCTTCGCCAGCAAGAGAATGAAGATCAGCCATTTTTCTGTGCCTTATATGTTAATTGCTCTTTGTATCAGCAATTTTGATAAGAGTTTTGACCATGGATTGTGAGGTGATAATTCCCGACAATCGCGTTTCATGGTGCTTTTCTATGACAGCCAGGGGCGACCCGTGCTTAACCAGCAACCTCACTGCCTCCCACAATGGAGTTTCAGGAGTTACCATTTCCAGTTTCTCGACAGGATCCATGAGATCACGGACTTTAACATCCAATATTCCATGTAAATGCCTGGCAATCTCCGGTGAGGATCCGACTGTATAATCCAGACGGAAATCCATTCCGGCACCATTATCATTCGTCACATTCGGGGGAAGGAGGCTTTTAAGAACATCAGGAAAGTTAAAAAGACCGACAATATTGCCATCTTCAACTACGGGCATACTTCCTATACCACGCTTATTGAAAACTTCCAGAGCTTGCTTGACGGTTTGATCCGGGCTTATTACGACAGCCGTGATCATAGCTTCACTACAAGGCATACACACCACCTCTTTGTTTTTTGATTGAGGTCAGCTCGTCGGCGGCACTATGCTCCTGTAAAATTATCTTTGCAAGATTTTAGATTGATAATGTACAAATTTAAGAAAGACCGGTTTGATGCAGTCTGGAATATACTCCATTTTTATTGAGCAATTCTTCATGACTGCCCCTTTCAACTATTTGACCTTCCTGAAGAACAAGGATCTGATCTGCCTTGTTAATAGTTGATAACCTGTGGGCAATTACCAATGTCGTACGCCCCTTCTGCAACTCTGCCAGTGTTGCCTGAACAGCCCTCTCTGACTCATTGTCGAGCGCAGAAGTGGCTTCATCCAGAAGCAGGATTGGTGCATTCCTGAGTATGGCCCTGGCAATTGCAATCCGCTGACGTTGTCCGCCTGAAAGAAGAACCCCATCTTCTCCGGCCTTGGTATTATAACTGTCAGGCAGGGACATGATAAACTCATGGGCCGAGGCGGCTTTGGCTGCTGTTACAATTTCCTCTTCCGAAGCACCAGCCTTGCCGTAGCCAATGTTCGCCCCGATAGTATCGTCAAAAATAGTTATATCCTGAGACACAAGAGCTATATGAGAGCGCAGACTGGCCAATGTAACATCACGGATATCCGTACCATCTATAAGCACCCTGCCCTCAGCTACGTCATAAAAACGCGGAATAAGATTCATCATCGTGGTCTTGCCCCCACCTGATGGCCCTACAAGCGCTGTCACTTTCCCCTTGGGAATCACGCAAGAGACTTCATCCAGTGCCTTACTTCCTCCTTCTGCCCCGTAACGAAAAGAGACATTTTCGAACAATATTTCCGGGGTATGAACCTTCAAAGATCCGGCACCTTCCCTGTCCACGATGGAAGGGCGTAAATCCAGCATTTCATATACCCGGTCAGCTGCTCCGAGCCCCATCTGCAATGTATTGTTAAGAGATGCCAGCTTTTTCATTGGTTCGTAGGCAAGAGTGAAAGCCGTAATAAAAGAGATAAGTGCTCCGGCAGTTGTTTCTCCTGCATGCACCTGATAGCCACCATAGACAATAATGGCGAAAACAACTATGCCCACTAAAAGTTCATTCACCGGCGTTGACAGATTTCCTGTACGAACAGATTTGATCATCAGTTTGCGGACCCGTTCGATAGCTGTCGCAGTTTTCTGCTCCTCATAACCTTCCATGCCATAGGCCTTTACCAGCCTGATACCCTGAAAGATCTGGGAAAGTCGGTCAGACAGGAAACCCAGGTTGACCTGAATATTACCAGAAACCTTTCGGAGTCGCTTGCCTATCCACCCGACGAATCCGGCTGCCAGCGGGAAGATCAGAAACGCTGCCAGCGAAAGCTTCCAGTCTTTTGTGAACATTACAATAACCAGGAAAAGCAGCGTCAGAAAGCTTTTACCAAAACCTGTAAGTGTATCAGCAACGGCTATACGCATCACATTAACATCATTAACCACACGGGATATAAGCTGCCCGCTCGGATTGGCATTAAAAAAAGACAGATCGAGCGACATAAACCTTGAGAATAAATCGTTTTGGATATCGGCAACTATCGACTGGCCGATCTTGTTCATGACTATGACATGCAAATAAGTCGAAATGCCCCGCAGAAAAAACACACCAAAAAATGCTGAAGCAACCGGGAATATCAAGCTTTGATCTTCCCCGTAAAGAACATCATCAAGCACTGGCTCGATCAGTTGAGCAAATCCCGCTGTTGACGCAGCCGCTATCAACATAAAAAACACAGCAATCCCCAATTGCCCCCGGTAAGGCTTGAGGTAATCTGCCGTCATCCGGCGAAACATTCTGATTGTTGAGGACTTAAGTTTCAGAGGAACACCTGCGCAATTAATCTATAGGAAACAGTACATATAAAGGTTATAAACCAGATATGTCCATAGTCGTAAAAATTATGACCTTAATCGCCTCTATGGCTGTTCTTACCTGCTCTTTTGCAGGCAAAACTTATGCATCCCCTCCGAGCCTGATTTTTCCGCTGGATTGCTCACCTGGAAATGATTGCTGGATTGAAAGTTATGTAGATGTGGATTCGCGTGAAGAGTTTCAAAAAGATTACACTTGCGGGCAAAGGGCTGCGGATGGCTCTAACGGAATCCGTATTACCTTCCCCTCATTAGAAAGCAAACTTAATGTACGGGCTGCAGCTTCCGGAAAAGTGATGCTGGCAATCGATAACTATACCGGGAAGGCAAGCCAGAATCCTTGCGGCAATGGTATTTGAATAGCCCATAAAAACGG
>CAZJRT010000014.1:0-10114 GCA_964548445.1 uncultured Pseudobdellovibrionaceae bacterium | reverse complement strand
CAGGCAGCATCAAAGTACAGCCCGGACAATTTATACAGCGCGGTCAGTTTATCGGACTTGCAGGGAATTCAGGCGATACTCACTGGCCTTCCCTTCACTTCGATCTTCGTAAGGGTAAAGATTTTTATGATCCTTTTACTGGACGTGCCCAGATAGCTGGCTGCGGACTGTCAGGAAATCCATTATGGCTGGACAAAGTACCCGACTATCAGGCTTATGCGATTATCGAGGCAGGTTTTTCGTCCGGGGAACCTTCGGAAGCAAAACTTCAAAAAGGAGTTGCAAGACTGATCGAAATGCCCGGCACTGTACCAGAGCTTGTATTCTGGGGGCATATTCTAGGGACCATGCCGGGAGATATTATTAGATTAACCGTTTTGGACCCTTATGGCTCTGAATTCATGAGTCTGCAAGGAAAAGTCAAAGATAAAAAAAACCGCCGAACGGTATTCGTAAAACGTAAACTTCATAAGGGCAACTGGTCGCCGGGGATCTATAAAGGAATAGTTACTATTTCCCGGCCCGGAAATGCGCAGACAATTCATACAACCAGCATCGAGCTGACTTACTAGAAATAATTTATGATTTTTCCGAAGCTGGTTTTACCGGGCGGCCACGTCTGCGCACATGCTTCTTGTGTTTTTTATGCTTGCGATCCGGCAAAGCACGACCCCAGATCATATGGTCCACCAGATAGTTCGGTTTGACGTTATTATACTGGGCCACCAACACATTGAGCGCATTATCAATTTCACGCGGGGTCTCTGCGTTCCTGAAAGCTCCTGCGTGAAGACCGTACTTAATCAGGCATGTGTCGACTTCTGCGGCCCATCCGCCCATGATGTCATGCCCCATAGTGTCCCCGACCATAACTATCTGGCTGGGATAGACGTCTTTTTCCTGCATAAGATGCAGGCAATGCTGATAAATCGGCGGATGAGGCTTGCCGATGTAATGAACTATACCACCAAAATCCTGATATCTTCTGGCGATCAGCCCCGGCCCCATAATATAAGTAGCGCCTAAAAGCGCCTTACTATCGGGATTGGTGCAATAAGCTTTCAGACCACGTTTGACAGCAATTCTTAGTAAAGGCTCATAATCGAGAACTGGTAAAGCTGGTTTCTCAGAGCCCACAACAAGCAAAAAGTCTGCTTCTTCAATATCGGAAACAACCTGAACCCCGGTATCTTCGAGCATCGACAAATCACTGTCGTTACTGAAGAGAAAACAGCGCTTTTTTTCACCAACTGATGAAAAAATCCCCGAACGCTCGCTTAAACCCTGCCAGACAAATTCGCCAGGAGAAACGATCCGGTTATAAAGGCTGGGGCCGATACCAATCTTTTTCAGGTCCGCTTTAAGCTGCGTCTCTCGCATTGATGAGTTGGAGATAATAACTATAAATTTTTTGCGGCCCTTAAGTTCCTTGAGACAATCGACAACACCTTCATAAGGCTTTTTACCATCATGGAGTGTCCCCCACTGGTCTATAATGAACCCCATGTAGGTATCAGAAATATCGGATATACCCTGACAGAATTTTGTCTTCATACTGAATTTTACAAGTGGTTGCCGTGATAAGATCAAGTAAAGTACTTAACCTTATCGTCAAAACAATCATCTGTCATCAGTCATCTTTTTTAGATAACTGATGTCTGACAATTTATTTACGCAGCTTTTGCGATATCCCGTGCAATCTTCGGTTCGCGGCCAGCAGCAGAACAAAGCAGATTGTAAAGTTTTCCTACCTCGCTGGACACAAAGGTCGACGATAGAAGAGCGCCATGATCATTGGCTGCAGCCTGATCATAAAGCTCCTCGAACTGTCTGATATAACGTTGGACGTATGTGCGGAATTCGGTATCTGATGCGAACTTCTTCCGCACTTTGTCCATAGGCATGTTGTCCCCAAGTTGAGCGAGCCTTCTTGTGAAAGCAGATACATCGCCTTTCTGGAAAGCACGCCAGGTTTTTTCAGAGACTTCGCCATCGAGATTACGCGTAAGATCAACTGAAAGCGAATGCAGACTCTCGACAATAAACTTGGCAGAAGAAAGGAACGATTCGCGTTGAACCCGGGATTCCTCTTTCCGGATTTCTTCTGCCTGCTGGCGAGCATCTTCGGACGCTTTGAACAGGGAAGTAGATTGTCTGGAAAAAGCAGTCGAAGCCTGATCTGTCGCCTCAATAGCTTTTGACGACACCGTGATAAGGCGATCAGCTTCCGTGTCGAGTCTCTGACGCGCGCTATCAATTCTGACAGATACATCACCAGCGGCCTTACCAACCTCATCAAGACGGGTAGAGAGAACTGATACGGCACGACTGATAACTTCAGCCGAATCTGCAGAGGCATCGGCCACCGAAGCAGCTTGGGCCTTGAGCTCATTGCCATAGCTCTGACTGATTTGCAGAGAAGATTTCATTTGCTCGGCAATTTCGCGTGAACGTACAGCAAAGGTATCTCCTGCTTTCTTGAGCTCGATAAGAGTTTCACTTGATTTGGCGAAGAGCGCTTCTGATTCCTGCTGAATTTTTGTAACCAGAAGACTGGTTGTTTCAACAGTGTTCTGCGCTGCATCATCCAGCTTGCCTGTATGCTGCAATGCGCGTCCGCCAATCTCATCAAACCTGCCGACAATCCGATCAGCTGTTTCATCAACATTTTCCGCAGACTTGGAGAACTCCGTACCGGCAGACTGGAGTTGAACCATGGCCTGCCCTATAGATGCAGAAAGCTCATGGAACTGATCATTGATAGCTTTTTGGATGTTTTCAATCTTGAGCAGCGCCTGATCAGTAGCAAGGTGTATGTCTGATGACTGGTTCTCAAGTGAAAGTTCAATGTCGCGCATCTTCTCACTGGCAGAACGAGCGGCTTCTTCAATTTCACCAACACGCTCCTGCAAGTGGTCACTAGATGATTTTAGCAAGCTGGCAGCTTCGCTGGAGCCGTCCTTAAGGCTACCAAGACGCTCATCAAAAATAACACCAATCTGCTCGAGTCTGGAAATGCTGCTTTCTGCTGTTCCTGTAAACTCACCTCTGAGCACCTCGAACCGGTCAGATGCGGTTTCTGCCTGTTCAATAGCACGCGTGTAAACCGGTTCAACTTCTATGGCCGAATTCTCAAGCGCCTCAGTAACCGAAACAATTGCATTTTCTGCACCTGAACAATTTTCCTTAAGAGTTACGATCCTGCTCTCCAGTGAACTGTCGAGCGCTTCAAGGTTATCCAGAGCATTGGTACTGACATTGCTGATTTCCTTACAGCGGGCAGCAACTGTACCTTCAAGTTTTGTGATATCAGATACAGCCGTATCCGACAGTTCGGAAAGATTATTCGCCTGCGCTTCCAGTGCGATGCGTACTTCTTCTATTCTGATAAGAGATTCACTGACCTGTCCTGATAGAGAATCTTTTTGCTCCGCCATATTCTGGTTAATGCTTCTGGCGTGCGCGGCAATCTGACCGGATAAGGTAGAAATCTCCTGCGCCTGCCCTCTCAGGATATTACGAATATGTTCTGCGCTGACGGTGGCTTTTTCACTGGATTCATTGAGATCCGAAACCCGGCGACGTAAAGTATCTTCGATTTCCTCATGCTTTCCATCGGCCTCGCTGACAGCCAGCATCATGGCCTTAAGAGGCTCTTCAAGCGCTGTACGTACTGATTCAATACGTTCAGCAAGGCTGGCAGTTGAAACGCCGATCTTGCCAGCCTGCTCGTCTACAGCTTCGGAAAGCTTGTAAACCTGATCATCAGTCATACGTGAAGCTTCCTCTATCTGCTCCCTGCTCCTCTCAAGCAGCTCAACCATTGACTTGATATGATCTACATTGCCTTCACCGGAAGAATTCAGTTTTTCGATCTGACTGCTGACTGTTTCAATAAGATCTTCTGCCTGCGTACGAGCAGAACAAGTTGATTTCTCAAGACTTTCTACAGCCCTGCGTACGGCTGAGCTAACCGATTCCGAACCGGACAATGCCAGTGCAAGTGCCTCTCCCAAACGATTTGAAGCTGTCACCCCGGCTTCTTCGATACCGTCGGTTTCTCTGGACAGTTGCTTGATCGTTTCACGGAGTTTTCCGGATTCCGAACTGACCCGATCAGTAATTCCCTCTGCCTCATCCGCAGCATAATCTGTAGCTTCACGAAGCCTGATAACACTGGAACTTACTATATCGGCAATATTCTCAGCCTGAACAGCTACGGCTCTTGCACCCTGATCCAGTGCCTCGCGCTGATCCTGAATAGTTTCACCGGAGCGCATCATTGCATCTACTACCCGGTCAGTCATATCTTCCAGACTATTTACCTGATCGCTAATCTGTTCTCCTATTCTGGAGGTTTCATCAGATACGCGATCTGTAGCTTCTGTCAGGCTCTTCGTATGCTCATCAAATTCACCGCTTAATTCTTTCAGGCGATGAGCAATTTTTTCAACAGACTGGTTGAGACTATCATACGTATTTTCCAGATTGGTTTCTATATCACCGGTTTTATCTTTGGCTGCATCAGCGGCAGAAAGAATTTTCTCAGCTCCTTTATAGAGGGACTGCTCCATCTCATCTGAGCGTTCAAGCACTTTCCTGGTAGCTTCATCCCATGCCTTGACCCCGACTTCAGAACTTTCACCAATCTTTGCAGTTCTTTGCTCGATCTCATCTGTAAGGGCTAACAAACTGCCAGCTCTACCTTGCAGGGTTTCAGCGAGGCGATCAATATGAAATTCTGTTTTCTTTGAGATCCCGACAAAGTCCCGGATCTCCGAACGAAGCCCCTGTCTGGCACGGTGGATAGCTTTTAACACGGCTTTTGAAGAAGCCGAAAGTTCTGCTGCCTGACGGCAAAGCATTTCGATATCCCGGCTGATTATCCGTGAGCGTTCTTCTGAAGGAAAGATCAATGAATGTAATTCCTGACGCAAGGATTCCGCGTACATATGTACGTCCGCGGATCGCTGCATATGAGATAATATCAACCAAAAAAGTGCTGGAGGAGCGAAGATTCCGGCGAGATAACCTCCAAGTTCATTGGGCTGCAAAGAAGTAACGTTTCCGGTTTTGACGATATAGAAAACACAGTAAGCTGTCCAGCCAATCGTAAGAAGTATGCCCGCAGCATAAGCATATCTGTGGCTGGCAGGACGTTCCAGTGGGGGCTTATTCATCGGCGAAAGCATGAGAACCGGCTCTGAATCAGCCTCGTCAGGATCTATATGATGCTGGTTTTTATCAGCTTGTTCTTTACGCATAGCCCTGAGTTCTGGAGATTTTTCCTCATCAGCACTGGCAGAAGTAATGCGTAATGTTTTCAAACCTGATCCTGTATTGATTTTAAAATTGGGTTTATTATCAGTATTTTCCGGCAATTTGGGCAACCGATCCGCCAGTCTTGACCTGGCATCTTCTTTATTCTGATCATTGGTTTCATTGGGTTTATTGGCTTTATCAGTGCCTGTTTGCCTTGCGGCTGACATTTTTTTCATATGCCGCTCCATTAATATATCTGTCTGGAAATCAGAACCGATTTATAAAGACGTATCAGCTGTTTGCAAAAGATACTGAAGGCTCTTTCGCAATTAGCTGTGGATAACAGATAGACGCACAAGAGCAACGGCAATATTCTCGTTGTTTTTCAAAGAGATATTTAATTACATTAATGTAATAGATTAGCAATCTTGATGTACATACCAGACCTACATAAAATAAGTCGCCAGTCCCATGTTCTAATAGGAAAAACGCAAGTGCAAGGATATGCGGTCGATCATGCAGCAGTAATTTTTCTTTTTGAATTAATGGCTTGAAGATAAGCCTTGAGATCCCGCTTGATATCTGGGGCCATAAGATACAGACCAATAATATTGGGGAATGACATCGAAAGGATCATTGCATCGGTAAAATCGATCACATGGCCAAGTGACGCAGCAGCACCGACGATCGTCAAGGCGCAGTAAATGATGCGATATGCAAGCTGAACGCGGTCGTCTTCTCCAAATAGATAAGTTACCGCCTTAACACCACAATAAGACCAGGTAATAATAGTTGAATAAGCGAACAGAAAAACTGTAAGAGCCAGGAAATATCTTGCTCCGGGGATGTACGATTCAAACGCCCTTGACGTCAGACTTACGCCTTCTACACCTTCGCCCGTTTCATAAACACCAGATATCACTATAACCAGTCCAGTGACCATGCAGATAATCACGGTATCAATGAATGGACCGAGCATTGCCACAAATCCTTGAGTGATAGCATCAGTTTTTGCGGCAGAATGAACAATTGCCGCCGATCCAAGTCCGGCTTCGTTTGAAAATGATGCACGCTGAATTCCTGTAAGCAGAGCACCGAGAAAACCTCCAAATCCAGCGCTCAAGGAAAAAGCGCCGGTAAGAATAGTCATCGCAGCTGCTGGCAGCGAGGCAAAGTTCAGGATGATTAAAATCAGGCCGCCCAGAAGATAAAGAATCCCCATCACAGGCACGAGCCTGGATGAAACCGCTGCTATAGAGCGGATACCGCCAATAATTACTATACCTACCAGAATTGCCAGAATGATGCCGAAGATCCAGCCTTTGTCTGCCCAGAAGCTTGCTTCTTCACCAGTAACATTTACCAGCTGAATATAGGCCTGATTGGCTTGAAACATATTGCCGCCGCCGATTGATCCACCAATACAGCACCACGCAAACAACCCCGCCAGAACAGCCCCAATTCTCCGAAAGCCTTTCAGAGAAAGGCCCTCTTTTAAATAATACATCGGCCCTCCTGATATCCGCTGCGGATGATCAGGAGCATTATGATGACGGTATTTTACGCCCAGAGTGACTTCTGCAAATTTCGTCGACATGCCAAAGAAACCCATGACCATCATCCAGAGCAAAGCTCCGGGGCCGCCGACCGATACTGCTACGGCAACACCAGCGATATTGCCAAGACCTACCGTCCCGGATAGCGAGGTGGCCAGCGCCTGAAAACTGCTGATCTGACCATCCTGCCCTTCGCCTTTGTCGAGGAGCAGACTTATGGCGTGTCTGAAATAACGAAGATTGATGAAACCAAAATATAGCGTAAAAAAAACAGCTGCAGAGGCCAGCCAGATTAAAATAAAGCTGAGATCCTGCTGTGCTCCTTCAGGTCCTACAGGAATGGAAAAGAACACTATCTTTAGTGCCAGATCAGAAATAGGGGCGAAAATATTATTAATAGCCTCATCCAAACCTGTCATCTGATAACCCCGTATTTATCTGATGTTTAACTATTCTACTGCTCACATAAGGGCTGAGAAACCGGATGGCTTGGGAAAAAAGTCGAAGCCCATTTTTGCAACTCTTGCCTGTTCATCATTGAAACCTGAGAAATGCGCGGAGAGTAACGTCTGCAAAACAGGTCAGGACGCATCACAGCCGCATCTTTTGAAATTTTGTTTGCAAAGGAGGTACGTAAAAAATTAAGGGAGGCCACAGGATTCGGGTGCCCTGCCCGCTTGAAATAATTAATCAGTGTATTCTCATATCCTGCAATCAGGTCTGAGTAACGATTTGAGAAATGACGGTACTGAGTATAAAGGTTTTCCTTTCCACCCGGATTCATATGCTGACAGTTAAGGCCTATAACCATTAATTCGCTATGAATTCGGATGCCCTGTTCAGCTTCCGCTTCACTCAGTGAGTAGCAACTGCGGGTTTCAGCGCTGGCATAACCAGCCGCCCCAAAAACTAAAATCATAATAATGCAAAAGTAACGCATTTTTCCCTCTAAAAATTTTTACATCTTAACTGGTGTCAGGAGCGGCTTGCCATCGAAATGAGCCAGCAAATTTGCGATAACAAGCTGCCCCATTTTGGAACGCGTTTCAACTGTGCCGCTGCCTATATGCGGCAAAAGTATTACATTATCCATAGAAAAAAGTGCTTCAGGTACCTGAGGCTCGTTTGCGTAAACATCAAGACCGGCTCCAGCTATATCCCTGTTGCTTAATGCCACCAGCAAATCCGCCTGATTGACAACCCGCCCCCGCGCAATATTGATCAAATACCCGCGCGCCCCCAGCGCTTTCAAAACCGGAAGATCAACCAGATCCTCCGTTTGTTTACCACCAGGACATGCCGCGATCAGGAAATCTGATTCTGCCGCCATTTCTTTCAGATCACTGAAATACGGATAAGGCTGCTCTTTTTTCTCATTCGGGCCATTATAAATAATATTTACGCCAAAAACCTCAGCCCTTTGAGCTATGGCCTGGCCTATTCTGCCCAGACCTATAACTCCAACCGTCTTGCCTCTAAGCGTAGTGCCAAGCGGAAACTGACTACCGCTACTCCATTTACCTACACGGACAAACATATCGCCTTCGACCACCCGGCGCGCCAGCCCCAGCATCAGAGCGATTGCAATATCTGCCGTATCGTCAGTAACTACATCAGGTGTGTGAGTTACGGGAATCTGGTAATCCCTGGCGGCCTCAACATCAACGTTATCGTAACCAACGCCATAATGGACAATCACCTCGAGATTGGGCAATGCCTCTATGAGCGTCCGGCTGACCCGCATGGAATTATATGTAGACATAACAGCGCAAATCTCACGGCTGTACTTGCGGATAGCCGCTTCGGGATCAGGCTCCTTCCACAGCCGAACGACTTCGGCATGACGATCAAGCTCTTCCATTTCCGCAGGCAAAAGACTGCCCATAGCGAGAATTTTACGGGTCATAGGAATCCGTCTCCCTGATATTCAGACGGGCTAAATTATATAGAACTTACGGTGACGGTTCGAGCGGTTTTACGCTTTCTTTAATATCTTCATGCATAACCGCTCTGGTTCTTGGGAACATCTGACCACTAAGTCCGCCTGCGGCATAATTTGGCATTTCTAATGCCGTTAATGCTATTGCAAGAGTTTCCGGATCCGCATTCCCCATGGAAGTAACATTGGAAACAATTGAAAGCCCAAGCGCGGCAGACATAACCATAATCCCTGACATTGCAGGACCATTTTCTTTCCCTGCAATTTTATTAGCGCACATAACTATGCAGTCAGCCGGTGCAAAAACCGCGTCCGCAAAGGCAGCCTTAAGCAAACCCTTTTTCATTAATCATCCCCCAAATAAGATAAACCGTAGTTTGATGGCGCAAGTTATACCTGCATAATATGCAAATCAATAAAATAATAAATTCGCTTTTAAGTCTTCGCCTGTACTTTCGGGGAAGTCGGGTTGAAGTCTTACCTAACATGACTTATACAAAATTTTCTCTGATTTACCGGGAATGAAAATGATTGCAGACAAAAAACTCTTTATAAAAACTTGGGGCTGTCAGATGAATGTCTATGACAGCGGGCGCATTGCTGATGTACTCGCCCCGCTGGGCTATGAAATTATTCAGACGCCTGAAAGTGCGGATCTCATCATTCTCAATACCTGTCATATCCGCGAGAAAGCCACGGATAAAGTATTTTCAGAACTGGGCCGCCTTCGCGAACACAAAATATCCAAAGAAGCAGCAGGCGGCAAAATGATTTTGGCTGTGGCTGGATGCGTGGCCCAGGCCGAAGGCGAATTTATCATCAAGCGGGCTCCTTATGTTGATCTGGTGTTTGGGCCTCAGACCTATCATCAGTTACCTGAAATGATTTCAAAGCTCTCGGACAACCGGGTCGTCAATACAGATTTCCCCGAAGATCCGAAATTTGATCATTTGCCAAGGGAGCAACATTCTCGCGGGGTTACTGCATTCCTTGCCGTACAGGAAGGCTGCGACAAGTTCTGCACCTTCTGCGTCGTGCCATATACACGCGGCATGGAGTATTCACGCGATGCGGCGGCCATCCTCGATGAGGCGAAGCGTCAGATAGGGTAGTGGCACTACCGGCGGTCGGGATTGTCACGATCGGTGAAAGAGCCGGTGGCGGGGCGCGTGACAACGCCGAGGGGGAGGGTGTTCCTGAACTCGTATGCATCGCCGCGGAAGCGGGTACGCTCCCACCACAGCGGTGTCCCTGATTCCGGGTAGCCCGTGCCGTAGACGGCACGTATCTGCGCAGCTCTCTCGATTGCAAGGATAGCCGCAACGCCCCCCACGCGTGCTCACGCGACGGCTGTACG